>SVND01000060.1 GCA_015067075.1 Oscillospiraceae bacterium | reverse complement strand
CCTTCGAAAACTTTACAATCTCCACCTTGACAACTCTCTCCGAAAAACTGTCACCCATCATTGACAATTCAACAAAATATATTATTTAATATAATAACTGCTCTTGACAGATTTGATTATGTGTGTTAAAATATCCTAATGAAAAGTGTTAAGATTCCCCTATAATCAAGGAGGTTATATAAATGAAGTATGAAGAATTGTCGGCAAAGCCCGATTTTTCACAAATTCATTCCGAAGTCTCTGAATTTTGGAAGGCGAATGAAGTTTTTGAAAAGTCTGTAAGCAAAAACACTTCGGGTGAAGTCGTATTTTATGACGGTCCTCCGTTCCCGACAGGTAAGCCTCACCATGGAACGGTTCTCGTTTCCTTTATCAAGGATATGATTGCCCGCTATTGGACAATGAAGGGCTTCAGCGTACCGCGCGTATGGGGCTGGGACTGTCACGGTCTTCCCATTGAAAATCAAGCTGAAACGCTGATGGGTATTACGGATAAAAATGAAATTGAAAACTCCATCGGTATTGATAAATTCAACGAGCAGTGCTATGAAATCGTTTCCAACAATAACGAAGCATGGCGTGAATACATCGACCAGATGGCAAGATGGGTAGATTATGACGGCGCATACAAGACCATGAGCCTTGATTTCATGGAAAGCGTTATGTGGGCGTTCAAAACCTGCTACGAAAAAGGGCTTATCTATAAGGATTACCGTGTAACACCTTACTGCACACATTGCGAAACGTCCCTTTCCATTTCAGATACACGTGAGTCTGACTCCACTCGTCCCAGACAGGACAGATGGGTCGTTGCAAGATTTAAAACCGATGATGTATGCAACGGAAAGCCCGTATATTTCCTTGCTTGGACCACAACTCCGTGGACATTGCCTTCCAACCTTTGCCTCGCTGTCGGCGCTGAGCTGACATACGCATACGTTGACGTTGGCGAAGCTGTTTACGTTGCAGGTAAGGATACTATTTCTCATTTTGAAAACATTTTCGGCAAAGAGCCTGTTATCTGCAAGGAATGCAAGGGTAGCGAGCTTGTCGGCAAGGAATACGAGCCGCTGTTTAATTATTTTGCCGATAAGAAGGCTGACGGCGCGTTCCGAGTTGTAACGGCTGATTACGTTGGCTCTGACGAAGGTGTCGGTATCGTTCATACGGCGCCTGCCTTCGGCGAAGATGACTATTGGACATGTAAAAACAACAAGATTCCCCTTGTCAACCCCGTTGACTCAAAAGGCCGCTTTACGGAAGAGATAACTGATTTCTATCCCATTCAGGGTGAAAAGAACGTTATCGAGATGAACCCGATCATCATCCGTTTCCTTTATGAAAACGGTAAAGCTGTCGCTGACGGCACTATCGAGCATAACTATCCCCACTGCTGGCGCTGTAAGCGACCCCTTATTTACAAGGCGATGGATGCATACTATTTCGACATCGGCAAGGTAAAGGATAGACTTATCGAGCTCAACGAGCAGATAAATTGGATCCCCGAAACTGTAAAGCACGGCCGTTTCGGCAACTGGCTTGCAGGCGCAAGAGACTGGAATATATCCAGAAACCGCTATTGGAGCACGCCTATTCCCATCTGGGTCTGCGACCATTGCGGCGAGAAAGAAGTTTTAGGCAGCATAGAGGAGATACACGCAAAATCAGGCATCAAGCTTGACAATCTCCACCGACAGTTTATGGATAAGGTCACATACAAGTGTCCCAAGTGCGGCGGCACGATGGTAAGAGTGCCTGAGGTTCTCGACTGCTGGTTTGAAAGCGGAAGCGTTCCCTTTGCTCAGAAGCATTATCCCTTCGAAAACAAGGATTGGTTTGAAAGCCACTTCCCCTGCGATTTCATCGTAGAGTATACAGGTCAGATAAGATGCTGGTTCTACTATTTGCACGTTTTAGCTGTTGCGCTGTTTGACAGGCCTGCCTTCCAAAACTGCGTAGTACACGGTACTATTTTGGCAAAGGACGGCAAAAAGCTTTCCAAATCCTCTAAAAACTATACTGACCCGATGCATCTTATGAAGGAATTCGGTACAGATTCTCTCAGACTTTACCTGTATCAGTCCAATGCTATGCTCATCGGCGATTTACTCTTTGACGAGTCGAAGATAATCGACTCATATCAGCAGCTTATCCTTCCCTATTGGAATGCTTGCAATTTCTTTATTTCCTATGCGAATATCGACGGCTTCAAGCCTTCCGAGCTGAAAGAGCCTACCAGCGAAAATCAGCTTGACAAGTGGATACTTGCAAAGCTTTACACTACTGAAAAGCAGATAAGCGAATACATGGACGGCTATATGATCAACCGCTATGTTGAATGCATGGAATCTCTCGTAGACGGTATTACAAATTGGTACATCAGACGTTCAAGAAGAAGATTCTGGTCTGTAGGTATCGACGAGGACAAGCAGAATGCATATGAAACGCTTTACTATGTACTTGTAAATACAGCAAAGCTGTTTGCACCTGTTGCACCTATTCTCGCTGAAAAGGTATACAAGCTGTTCACAGGTGATTTCTCCGTTCATCTTGCCGATTGGCCGACTATCCCCGATAAATACAGAGATGATGCACTTGTAAAGAATATTGATCTCGTGCAAGATATTATTACTATTGCTCGCTCCATCCGTAACAAGAATAAGGTTAAAAACAGAC
Organism: Oscillospiraceae bacterium; assembly: GCA_015067075.1. Taxonomy (GTDB): domain Bacteria; phylum Bacillota; class Clostridia; order Oscillospirales; family SIG530; genus SIG530. The sequence goes on along the minus strand of SVND01000060.1, from coordinate 8,167 downwards.
AGCCCTTGAGCCTTCTGAACATTGCCTTGTCCGATGCGGACAGCATGAAGGATATCGTAAGCTTTACCGACGTTATCGCCGAGGAGCTTAACGTAAAGAAGGTCGAGCTTTTGCACGACGTTCGCGATATTGCAACTGTAAAGTGCGATCCTAACTTCAATGAAATACGCACAAGATACCCCGGCAGAATTCCCGAGATAATCAAGGCTGTAAAGAGCGGTCAGTACCGTGTTGAAGGCGATAAAGCTATTCTCAACATTAACGGCACAGAGGAAGAATTTGACGGAAGCATTATCCTTGTAACCTATCTTGCTAAAGAAGGTCTTTTCGTTGCAAGTCAAAACGGCATAGTCGTTTCCCTCGACCTTACTATCACGGAAGAGCTTCGCGTTGAAGGCGTTGCAAGAGAAATAATCAGACATATCCAGGATGCCCGTAAGCAGATCGGCTGTGAGATAATGGATCATATCGTTATTGAGCTTGACGGTGAAAACGATCTTGGCGAATGGGTTGAGTTCATCTGCAAGGAAACACTCAGCAGCGTTGGCAAGGTAGATGAAGCGGATACTGTTATCGAAGTGCCGAACGGAGATAAGGTCATGAAGATCGCCATCGGTAAGGTAAAATAAATTTAAGTATCATAAAAGTCTCACTTAACCACAAAAAACAGGACGGCTTAACCGTCCTGTTTCTTTTTATCCTAAAAATTCACGGTATACGGAAAATTGCGGAAGTAAGCTTTGTGAAAGCTCGGGGATTTTGTCAAACGCTTGCTTTATTTGGCATACCTTGCCGTATATCTCGCTTCCGCTATCGACAGTTGCCAGCGTGTCCATCAGCGGCTTTTTTATCATAGCAAGTTCATAACCCATCAGCGACGACAGCTTTATGTCGGCGCTGTCCATGTAGGGCAAAATATGGGCATCTTCGTTGGCGCAAACACTTTTCCAAAGGAAAAAGGTGAAATCCACCGATGCGCCGCGGAACTTATAGTCGCGTACAAGGCGTCTGAAAAAACGAATATCTCGTTTCTCAAAAAGCTTTCCGTTGCAGATGGCATCTTCGGCGACGCTGATATGGATGCTTACGGTGTCAAGCCCCTTGAAAAGTGCAGTTACCTCAGGATAGATAGCTTGAATGCCCTCAAAAATAAAAACGCTTTCCTCCTTTACGTCAATGAGCCTGCCCTTAACACGCGTACCGCTTTTGAAATTATAGTGAGGCACATTGACATCTTCGCCGCGAACGATGGCGCTGACGCATTCAGAGAGCGCCTCAAGGTCAATAGTATCCACGGAGTCAAAATCTACAGCGATACCAAGCCTTGCGGCACGCTCGTCAAGGAATTTCCTGTCGTAGTAAAAATCATCTATGGAAATAACGTGAACGTCACGTCCTGCAGCTGTAAGCTCGTCAATGAGCTTACGAGCCGTCGTCGTCTTACCCGAGCAGGTAGGACCTGAAAGAGTGATTATGTGAAGCTCCCTCCGCGCCATGACCTTTGCCACAGCCTCGTCGAGCATCGCCTCAAATTCAGCCTCACAGCTGTCCACAAAGGCTTTCTTTTCATCTGCGGTAGTAAAATCAAATTTCAATAATTTTGCCATAATATATCCTTTCTTTGGAGTTGAAGCTATTTTTCAAGCTTATCGGTGATGGCGTTAATTTTATCGGCAAGCTGTGCAAGCTGCTTATCAGAGCGTATTTTTGTGGTTTTTGCGGCAACAAGCAAACGCTCACAAGCGGCAACAAGCCTGTCAAGCACAGTATTTTTTCCTTTTTTCTTCTCTGCAGCCTGCGGCTTTGCATCTAAAGTTACATTGCCCGTAAGCAAATTGAACTGCGCACCGCTATAAGGCGCATAAACGCTGTAGCCCTCGTTTTCAAGCTCCCTTGCATAGCTGTCACAAACGTCGCTGTCGCCGTGAACGACGAAAACACGCTTGGGCTTCGCTTCAAAAGCGCCAAGCCACGCTTTAAGCCCGTCCTTGTCACCGTGACCGCTTATACCCGGCAAACGCAATATCTGCGCTTCGACCTTTATCTTCTCGCTGAACAGCGTCACAGTCTTTGCGCCGTCAAGCAAGGCTCTTCCAAGTGTACCTTCGCCCTGATATCCGACGAAAAGCACCGTACTTTCTTTGCGCCAAAGATTGTGCTTAAGATGATGCTTTATTCTGCCTGCTTCGCACATACCGCTGGCGGAGATTATTATTTTCGGTGCTTTATCGGCGTTAATAAGCTTCGACTCGTCCGCTGTTACTGCTGTTACAAGGTCAGGAAATCCGATGGGATTTACGCCGCTTTTTACAAGGGAAAGCGCTTCGTCATCGTAATTTTCAAGGTAATTTTCCTTAAAAATAGTCGTCGCCTCAATGGCGAGAGGGCTGTCAATGTATACGGGGAAATTGTCGTGTCCTTTTACAAGGCGATCCTGTTTTATTTTACGGATAAAATAGAGCATCTCCTGTGTTCTTCCGATGGCAAAGGACGGGACGACTACGTTTCCGCCACGATCAAAGGTCTGCTGGATTATGGGAACAAGCTCCTTTATATAATCCGGACGTGCATCGTGAAGCCTATCGCCGTAGGTAGCTTCCGTGACAACGTAATCGGCATTGCTGATATATTGCGGATCACGCAAGATCGGCTGCTTTACGTTGCCGATATCTCCTGAAAAAACTATTTTCCGAGTTTCACCCTTTTCGGTCAGCCAAAGCTCAACGGAAGCAGAGCCGAGCAAATGCCCTGCATCAGTAAGGCGGAATTTCACTCCGTCGCACACATCGGCGACAATGCCGTATGGAGTCGGAGAAAAGCATTTGAGAATGCTTTCCACATCCTTATCCGTATAAAGAGGAACGAATTTTTCACCGCCCGATCGTTTCGCCTTCCTGTTTCGCCATTCAGCTTCAAACATCTGAATATGTGCACTGTCAGCCAGCATTATCTTGCAAAGGTCGTACGTTGCATCAGTTGAAAACACAGTACCGCGAAATCCGTTTGCCGCAAGATAGGGCAAAAGACCTGAATGGTCAATGTGAGCGTGTGTCAGAAAAACGTAATCTATAACGGAAGGAACGATGGGAAGCTCACAATTTTGAAATTCATCGCGTCCCTGTTCCATGCCACAATCAATAAGTATGCGCTTTTCATTTACCTCAATATAATGACAGCTTCCCGTAACCTCGTGAGCCGCCCCGATGAAAGTAAGCTTCATTGCCTTTGCATCTCCTTTTTTAAAAAAAGTATTGACATAAAATTGGTTTTAATATAAAATATATGCGTGTCTGTATATAGTTATTATATACTTAAAAAACGATAAATGCAACAATTTTTTATACGGAGGTCAAAAATGCCTCGTTTTTTTGAGCAGAATATTACAAAAGAGCAAAAAATCATATCGCTCTCCGCCGAAAACGCCCATCATGCATCCCGCGTTTTGCGCCTTGCCGTAAACGATGAAATAACAGTTTGCGACGGCGAAGGAACGGATTTTATATGCAGCATCTCCCACATTGCGTCAGGCGAGGTCGAAGCGCAAGTGCTTGATGTACATCCGTCGGAAACGGAGCCGACCATAAAAGCTCATCTGTTTCAAGGAATCGCCAAGGGCGATAAAATGGATACAATAATACAAAAAGCCGTGGAGCTTGGTGCAACAGAAATAACTCCGTTTTTTTCGTCGCGATGCATTGTGAAGCTTGACGAAAAAGACAAGGCAAAAAAGAGGGAAAGATGGCAAAAAATCGCTCTTGAGGCGGCAATGCAATCCCAAAGAGGTATAATTCCGAAAATAAATTTGCCAATTTTCTTCTCAGATGCAATAAAAGAATTGACAAAATGCGATTTTTCGGTTATACTATATGAATGCGAGGAAAAATTGCGTTTAACAAGCGAGGTACTTGCCGAAGCACGTTCAGTCGGCTTCATGGTCGGCCCTGAGGGCGGATTTGATGCCGGTGAGGTACGCATGGCACAGGAAAAAGGAGCTTACTCCGTAACCTTGGGAAAACGCATTTTGCGCACGGAAACGGCGCCGCTTTGCGCGCTGTCTGTTATAATGCATATAACGGGAAATATATAGTCGGAAAAAAATTAAGGAGTGGTTTTTTTGTCACCGAAGGAAAAAAATCTTGCGGAGATCCGCGGAGATAGAATGATCTATGAGCTGCTTGCGGCGGCTGTGCTGTATTTCGGCATCGTAATGTACAGGAATTTGTTTTATACACCCGGCGCAGCTTATGAAGCGGCAAAGATAATTATTTGGATAGTATGCGGCGTATCTGCGGTGCTTACCGTAGTAACCGGTTTGTACTTTTTCAAAACAAGAGCGAAAAAGAACGATTATCTTGAAAAGATGATAACACCGACCAACTTGTTTTCAGGCTCAATACTTCTTTTGCTCTGCTCCGTTGCCATCGTTTTAGGCGTAACAACAAGTATTCATTTCGTTTCAGCACAAACTGTTTTCCCGTTTTTAATGATATTCCTTCCCGTTCTTGCTGTTATCTACTTTGCATATAACACATACCCCCTGGATACGACAGCGTTTCTTACATTGTCACTTCTCGGCGCAGGTACATTCTGGGTGCTTATCGGACAAGCTCCCCGTACAGACAGCAGAAAGATCCTCGTTATAATCGCAGGCGTTATCATAATGCTTATCTACGCCGCAGTCGCAATGGCGGCGATGAAGATGAAGAAAAGCGGCGGCGAGCTGTTCGGTAAGAAGCTCTTCCCCGCAAACGCTGAATATTACAGCTTTGTCGGTCTTGCCGCACTTGTAATAATCGGCATTCCCCTTTGCCTTATTATAAGAGTCCACGTTCCTCTTGTCATGACGATAGTCGTTGCGGTATACGCAGTTTGCGCCATGATATACAGAACGGTTCTTATGGCGAAAAATCACTAATAAAAATATAAACAGGCGCATCTATCAAGATGCGCCTGTTTTGTTTATTTCATATTCTTCATCGTGCCTATAAAAAACGGAGTCATCGTTTCGCAATCTACTATCATATACACAAACGGTCTGTCGAGGAAAACCTTCTTTTGCTCCAAAACATATATTGATGTGCCATCGCAGACCTCCACCACCGTGACAGCGCCCGCCTTTGTACCCTTTTCAGCCACGGAAATAGCAGTTTTATGCAAAACACGGCTGATGTGTATCCGCTCCAAAAGCGACGTGCCGAGCTTTGAAAAATCAGCAAGCTCCTCGCTGAATGCGTCAGTCATACCCATAGAGGAAAGTATATTCCCCATCTCGACGCTGTACTGCGCCTCAAATTTCGGAATAGCCGTTTCAATGGAGCAGTTACGAGTGTTTTTCAGCATTTTGGTCAGCTTTTCACCGCTGAGCGTTGATACGTAATCGGAAACAGACACACCCTCATCGGGCAAAATTGCGGCAAAGGCGTATTTACCGCCGTAATAATACTTGATAAAGCCCTCGGCATTTTCATCCTCAATATATGTGCTTTCCATGCCGTGCATAAACTCCGCCTTTTGCTTTTCACCGTTTGCCGCAGTGAAAACGCCCTTTTGCACCTGTGCTTTTTCGTAAATTTCAGACCATTCAGCCTCAAAAGCAACGGCGTTTATCAGATACATTACCGCATCAACGGGGATTTCATCCAAAACGCTTTTTATCATGCCGTTTGTCGTGCCTCTTACCCAATTATTTATGTCTCTGACCGTGGAGCTGTCAAATGGCGCTTTGTAAATATCAGCGCCGTAATAATCGGCGTTAAGCTGAAGAAAATCACGGTTTACAGTAAAGCGTTCATGATCGGTAAACCAAATTGAATTTGCAAGCTCAAGCTTGTATTTTTCTCCCTGCGCAAGGGAAGAAATATAGCTGTTAACAAAGCTGTTAAGCTCTTCTCTTTCCATGCCGAGCACAGTTTCCATTTGCTTTTGCGTTTCACCCTGCGCGCCGTTTGCCGTCATAGCTAATGCACACAAAACGGACAAAGGCGATATAAGCACGTTTTCATTGCCGCTTTCGCAGGCGTTAAACAGGCGCAAGGCAAAGTCGGAAAGAGCTATGCTGCCGTCCGATAGATCAGAAACAGGCGCAACCTCGTTTGCAACAATGTCTTCCATAAGGTCTTGGGCATGTACTATAGTAGAACAGCTCGTTAAATTTACTAAAACTGCTGAAATAAGCGCCATACATATTGCAGTAAGTACTATTTTAGTTTTTTTCATAAGTTCTCCTTTAAACCTTTTCCATCAAATAATATTTGGAAATGCCGTCCAAGAACACTCTACCGTCTATGGTAATTATAAGGTCAAGGTCCGCCCATTCATTTTCGGAATAATCCAATTTGCTGTCGCTTATCGATATACGAATCATTGTTTCCTCTGAAGAAATTGTTTCAAATCCTAATTTTTTTGTGTCAACGCTAAGCTCCAGTTCTTCTGAGGAGACTCTTTGAAGGGTAATCACAGGATTTTCAACCTTAACAACGCTTCTTTTCTTTTCATTTAAAAATGTACGGAAAACCAAATCAGTTTCCACCGCGCCATTTTCGTGTATAGTCACAGTTCTTCCAATTGCGCCATATTCCCCGTGATCCTGCAATTCAAGATCCGAGCCTATATAATAATAGATAGCTTCCTTCGTAACTGTCCAAGTTCCAGTTATCTTTTCCATTATGTATGCAATTTCTTGCTCCGAAAACGCATGGGTCAGTTTATATATTTTCGTTCTATCGTCTATACCGGGTGCTGTACCATATACAGGTTCTTCATACATTACGATCGTCGGTTCAGGTGCATTTTCAGTAAGTGTAGGCATAGTTGCACCGTCAGTAGCATCTTCGTCAGGTACAAAATAGCTGTTATAAAATGCTGGGAACACACCTAGGAATATAACGCAAACTAAAATTACTGCCGCGGCGATACCGACGAAAGCACTCGTCTTTTTCGGCTCATCCCTGAGCTTTTGCGTTTGCAAAATAAATTCATCGTCGATCATACCGAGTGCATCGTGTAGCTTGTCATGCTTCATATATCGAAGCCCTCCTTTTCTAAATAAGATTTTAAACTGTGTCTTGTGCGGAAAAGCAGTGTTTTTGCCCTGCTTTCGGTCATTCCGCAATATTCTGCCGTCTTTTTAAGCGAGTCGAGGAAAAAATACCGTCCTACAAACAAGTTTCGCGCATCATCGTCAAGTGTGCGTAAAAAAGCATTTATTGCTCTTGCCAAAAGCTTCACATCGACCTGCGATTCAGGAGTATTTGTATCGGCAATACAATCGTCCAATTCTGTTAAGGATAGGGCGTATTGGGTAGCGAAGCGCTTTCCGCGGTTACGCTTTCGAAAAATATCAATGGCGATACGTCTTGTCAGCTTTGCAAGATACGATGATAAAACGGAAGGAATATGGGGAGGAATGGAATTCCAAGCGGCAAGATAAGTGTCGTTGACGCTTTCTTCACTGTCCTCCACGTCGGAAAGAATATTATAAGAAAGCTTTAAAAGAAAACGATGGTATTTTTCCTGCGTTTCTTTTATTGCCTGCTGGTCGCGGGCAAGGTAAAGCTCGACTATTTTTTCATCCTGCACAGCGCTTCCTCCCTTCTTTTTTAAGGCGCCTTCAACTATATACTCGTCAAAAAACACCGTTGGTTTCACTTTTTTTTTAAATACAATAAAATAATACAAAAAAAGCGTATAAAAAGCAAGAGAAAATTTAAAAAAACGGCTATAATTAAGAAAATACAAAACGGAGGGTATACAATGAGCTTTAAAAAACTTTTGGTTTATCTTTTCGCATCATTATTTTTATTTACAGCATCGTGCGCCACACCGGGTCAAACCGACAACGTAACACCGACACAAAGTGAAACACCTGCACAAACACCGACTCAAGCGCCAACGCAAGCACCGCAAAATGCATATAAAGGCGAGGGCATCGGTGACAGCGCAGACCAGCCGAAAACGTGGTGGACGAATTATCCCCGATTTACGAACGTATCTGACGGAATGAAAAGCCTTGACATAAACGGCGACGTTTACAGCGTCGGCGCTGACGAGGGTCGCGCGGCATATTTCAGAACGGTAAGTTATCTTACAAGCGAAAAAACTCAAATTGACCTTGCATCGAGCCTTAATTTGCGCTCCTCAGCGTGGATCGAGCTTATGGGCGAGGCGC
>SVND01000059.1 GCA_015067075.1 Oscillospiraceae bacterium | reverse complement strand
TCGGCGGAGAATTCTTCACAGGTACAAAGGATTGGACTTTGACATCTGTCACATTTACAATGCCTGAAAGCAATGAAGGCTTTATCCTTGGTCTCACATGCCAGGTATGGGCTGTTATGGCAGGTACGGCTTGGTTTGACGGCCTTGCACTCGTTGAAGGCGACACGCCTGTAGATTATGCAAGCCTTGCACCTATCGAATATTCTGCTCCCGCAGAACCCACACCTGAACCGACAGAAGCTCCTGCTGATCCCACGGAAGCTCCCGAACCGACAGAAGCTCCTGCAGACCCCACGGAAGCTCCTGCTGATTCCACAGAAGCTCCCGCAGAGCCCACAAAGGCACCTGTTGTTGACAACCCCGACAGCGGCGACTTTGCAACGATCGCGTTCATCGCTCTCGCTATCACAGCTGCAGGCGTACTTCTCGTTTCCATGAAAAAGCGCGAAGCATAATTTAAAATATACATAAAGGCTTTTGCTGCGGCGAAAGCCTTTTTTATTCGCAAAAACGGTGTGCTGATTAAATTTTTTAAGGGAAAGGGAACTTTCCGCGGTGAGCATCGTCTAATAATTAAAAAATAAAAGAAGGTATGACAAGATGCTGAAACGAATTTTTTGTGTATTTATTGCTATGATACTTGTTTTACTGTGCGCGTGTTCCTCCGCGCCAAAGCCGCTTGCGGCAGTTGCTTTTCCAAAGGGAATTTCGCTTAATGATTATGACGCAAGGAGGGAGCTTATCGAAAATTATCCTATTGAAGAGGAGTTTTCGAAAATGCTTGCTGATTTTTCCGTAAGAACTACGGTGAATTTGTACGGTGAGTGCGATGGAAATTTTAATTATTCGCCCGTATCTTTGTATCTGGCGATGGCGCTTTGCGCAAACGGTGCAGAGGGCGAAACGAAAGCGCAGATCCTTTCCTTGCTTGGCGCGAACGACGAAGCGTACCTTGCAAAGCAATGCGAGCATTTTTACAGAAGAAACTATACTGATAACTCTATCGGAAAGCTGAAAATAGCAAATTCCGTCTGGATGAACAACGGGCAAGGTGATTTTTCCTGCAAGGACGAGTTTTTGAAAACTGCGGCAGAGAGCTTTTTTGCGGAAATATTCAGCGCTGATTTTACGAAAAAGAAAACGGCGGAGCAGATGTCAAAATGGGTGCAAAAGAACACTAAAGGTACTATTGCGCCGAATATAAATTTGGGTGCTGAAGCGCTTATGACCATATTTAATACGGTTTATTTTTGCGATCAATGGACAGACCGTTTTGATGCGGCGAAAACAGAGCCTGATATTTTCAGCGGTGACGACGTTGCATTTGTGATAGATTTTATGAACGCTGAATTTTCGTCACATTCCTTTGTACGCGGAGAAAACTTTACCCGCTCGGGCTTGGGGCTTAAAAACAGCGGAAGCATGATCTTTGTTTTGCCTGACGAGGGCGTATCCATAAGCGAGCTTATGACGGATGCGCAAACGCTTGAGAACGTGCTTTTCGGCGGAGAATCAAAAGCGGGCAGAGTCACGTTCAAAATACCGAAATTCAGCTTTTCATCGGTGCTTGAGCTTAAAGCGATGCTTAATTCCCTTGGGGTTGCCGATGCTTTTTCTTGGGAAAATGCAGATTTTTCAGCCGCGTCTGACTCGGAAATGTGCCTTAGCGACGTAACACAGCAAACGCATATTGCGCTGGATGAGAAGGGTGTAGTTGCATCGTCGTTTACCGAGCTTATGTATGCGGGAGCGGCTATGCCTGAGGGAAGTGCCGATATGTGCCTTGACAGACCGTTTATATACGCCGTGCTTTCATCGACGAATGACGTGCTTTTTATCGGAGTATTTTCATGTGAAAAATAAAAACAAGTAAATAAAATCGAGTGCCGCAGCTTTAATGCGGCGCTTGTTTTTATAAGGACATTTAGCGAATATATTCTTGTTTATTTCCCTTGCGCTTAAAATAATATTTGCGGAAAAAGCACAAGTAAAAATGTTTTTTGTAGTATAATTATGTTTATTTGTTTTTTTATCACGGATGATTTTGTTAAAAGTGGACATAAAACAAGCACAATCCTTCTAAACAAGCACATTTCTCATATTTAGCACAAAACTAATATGATTTTTGATTTTCATCTTGACAAGAAATTTCAGATGTGATATACTAATCCCGAAATAAGCTATGCAAATAGCAAAAACAGGAGGACAACATGAAAAAAGTTTTAGCAATCATCATGGCGATGCTCATGCTCCTTTCTCTTGTCGCATGTAACGGCGGCACAGCAGGAAACGACGATGCAACGCCCACACCTTCCGATGCAGCTCCCACAGGTACTGAAGAAGTGGACTACACCGAAGGCGGCAAGTACATGAACGACCCCGGCGCAAACGGCAATGCAGAATGGAAGCTTCTCAATTATCCCGTAACTTCCAACACAGTTAAATATCTCTGCCACTATGAAGTAGAACAGCCCAAGGCTGACAAGGAAAACGCATTCAGAGATATTTACAACATGCAGTGGGAAACAAATGTTGTTGGTGCAAACGACAGAATTACAAAGCTCATTTCTTCCGTTATGGGCGGCGAATCTCCCGACATTTTCCGTTTCGACACATTCCAGCCTACTCTTGCAAACAAGGGCTACATTCAGGCTTGGGACAGCTACATCGATCTTACAACAGGACTTTGGAAGGACCTTCAGGGCTCTCTTGACGCTGTTCTCTTTAAAGGCGGACATTACGGCTTGAGCACAAGCGCAAACGTTGACGCAGGCGACGGCGTTTGGGTAAACCTTGAAATATTTGAAGAGCTTGGCGTTAAGTCTCCTCTTGAGTATTATGCTGAAGGCAACTGGAATTGGGACACATTCAGACAGTGCGCTCTTGAAACACAGACAGATAACGACGGCGACGGTATCCCTGAGATCTGGGGTACATCCATGGAGCTTGAATACATATTCATTTACGCTGCAGGTAAGGAGATCGTTTCTCTCAATTCTGACGGCACATTCACAAACAACATCCGCAGCCCCGAGATCGCAAGAGCTGTTAACTTCTATACACAGCTTTACAATGACGGTGTTTCCTATGACGGAAGCGACGGCAGAACAGTTTTCGCACAGGGCAAGCTTGCTACAATGGTAGGCTGCTATTGGTACTATCTTGACAGCACATATAAGGATATGTTTGCTCGCGGCGCTATAGGCTGGGTACCTTATCCGAAGGATCCTCAGGCTGACAAGTACTATGTACAGACAGCATTCGGCGAAGATATGCTTTGCGCAAATGCACCTAACCCCTACGGCGCAGCAGCACTCATGGATTCTTTGAGATATGACAGACTTGATGATGCTGACAATGAAGAAGTAGATCCCGACGAGTACTTTGAAGAGTATGGTATTCCTTATGAATTCCAGCAGAACGTTCTTAAGGAACGTAACCGTGAAGGTATAACGCCTGTTCTTATGACGTGGCAGACGTTTGAAATGGGTCAGTTCTGGGGCGCTATCTGGTTCAGTCCTCTTATGGGCGAGCCTTGGAGTGCTATAGCTGAAGAGATCTCTCCGCAGATCGACGATGTTCTCGAAACTATCGCAGAAGGCTAAAAACTATAAAGTCCGTATATTCGAAAGAATATGCGGACTTTTTTGTATGCGGAAGATATATTTTCAAAGAGGTATAGTAATCTTTCCGTCGGATTTGAAGTGATAAAAAGGGAGGCAATCTGCCTCCCGAAATGTTTATTCAAATTTTGCGGTAAACGGCGCTTTACCCATTACGGCACCCTTGTGATTATAAAACATATACAGCTCGCCGTCAATGAAAAACAGACTTTCGCTCTCCATCGCCGTAGGTATATGCAATGTGGTTATATATTTTGCGTTCATATCATAGATTACAAGGATATTATCAGTATCCTTAAGGCTCATGGGAAAATAAATATACTTGCCGTCCGTACCCATACCCTGTGACGTATAAGCGGAGCTACCCTCGGTATCACGGCTTTTCCTGCCGGGATTTCTAAGATAGGTCATAACAAAATCCTCAGAAATCGTAGCTATGCTGTAAACGCTTGCGCCGGCGCTGAAATAATACACATCGTCGTTTTCCGCATATGCAACAGCGCCAGCAACGTAATTTGCGGGGATGATATTTGCCTGCGTGTAGAGCACAGTAAGCGTTTTAGGATCAACGAAGGAGAGCCGTCTGCCGTTCTCATTACCGTTTAATGTGTTTTTCGTGCTGGTGCCGTGAACAACGACGAGACGGTCGTACTTGCTGTCGTATGTCATGTCGTTGCCGTGACCGAGGTCAAGCGGCTCTGATACAGCAAGCTCGTTGCCTGTAAGATCTGTTTTTACGATAATACAAGCAGAGTCATCCTTCATGCGGATGATAAAATAAAATGATTTACCGTCTGTGCAAGCGCCCTGCGCAGTGGTAAACTTTTGCTCGCCGATAGTCTTTCTGCCGTAGCTGAAAAGATCCTCGTGCTGTAAGGTAATGCTGAGCTTCGCCGCAAGAGCGTCGCTGAGCGTAAAGGGAGCGTCGCTTTCCCGAGGTAAAACGGCATCGTCGGTAAAGCAAAGAAAGTCCGTTTTCACTTGATTGTCAATGCAATTTGTTTTGAACATGCCGAGCGCATACGTCAAAGCCTGCGCATCCGAGGCGTTTATAATAAGGCTGTTTTCTTCGATAGCAAAGCTGTAACCGTGCTTTCCCAAGGATGTGTCGCCAACAGCAAGCTTTATGCAGGGAAAAGTATCTTCGGATGTGACGGGAATGCTTACACCGTACGCATCGCTGACAGAGGCAGAAAGTGCATTTGCAATATCAAAAAGTGCATCGTCTGCGCAAATACTATATTTGCTGTATCCGTTTGCTACAAGTGTTATATGCTTTTGCGACGGCTCCAAAAGGTGTAGCAACACCATAACGTCTCTTATATCAATAGTATCGTTTCCGTCAAGGTTATAGTATGCTTGCTTGACTGACCTTTTTGTCAGGGAGCTGAGCAAAACATAAAGGTCGGTTATGTCTACCTTGCCGTCTTTGTTGCAATCGCCCGTCAGCTCAGCAGATGCAACGGTGAAGCTCATAGCAAGAAAGATTGCGGCAAAAAATAAGGAAAGGATTCGTTTTTTCATCTGATACTCCGTTTATATTTTGTTATGCTATATAAATTATATACATTACAACACTTATTGTCAATAAAAAAACGTGTGAGCAAAAAAATATGTTGAAAAAATGTAATGCAGGTGGTATAATAGATAATAAAGAAAGTCGAACATATCGGCTTTTAAATATTAAAAAATAGGCTTGAAAGGAGACTATCATGGGACTTATTAAGGCGGGAGTTGGCGCGCTCGGCGGAACATTGGCAGATCAGTGGAAGGAGTTTTTCTACTGTGAAGCGATACCCAATGACATTTTGATGGTTAAAGGTCAGAAAAAGACTTCATCAAGATCGTCAAACACGAAGGCAGAAGACAATATCATATCAAACGGATCGGGCATTGCCGTAGCAGACGGACAGTGCATGATCATCGTTGAGCAGGGCAAGGTCGTAGAGGTCTGCGCAGAGCCCGGAGAATTTACATATGATACGTCTACTGAGCCTTCTATTTTTGCAGGCAAGCTCGGTGAAAGCATAATTGCAACATTCAAGACCATCGGCAAGCGTTTCACCTACGGCGGCGACACAGGTAAGGATCAGAGAGTTTATTACTTCAATACGAAAGAGATCCTCGACAACAAGTTCGGAACACAAAATCCTATCTCCTTCCGTGTTGTCGATTCACGCATCAACTTTGACGTTGACGTATCCCTTCGCTGCAACGGCGTTTATACGTTCAGACTCGTTGACCCCCTTAAATTCTATACGAATGTCGGCGGAAATGTAACGGAACAATACAGCAAGGAAACACTCAAGGATACGATGAAAACCGAGTTCATCAGCGCACTCGGTCCAGCTCTTGCGAAGCTTTCAATGCTTGAGCTTCGCCCGAACCAGATCCCTGCTCATACAAGCGAGCTTGAGAAATATCTCAATGAGGAGCTTGAAGCTGAATGGGGCGAGCGTGGTATAGGCGATATTAAGGTCGCTATCAATCCGCCTACGCTTACTGAAGAAGATCAGGAAATGCTCAAAACTGCCCAGAAGACAGCGATGTATCGCGATCCCACTATGGCAGGTGCAACGCTTGTAGGTGCACAGGCTGACGCTATGAGAGCAGCGGCAAGCAATGAAAACGGCGCGATGACAGGCTTTATGGGCATGGGCATGGCGATGAACGCAGGTGGCGGCGCAAACGCACAGAACCTGTTCGCCATGGGACAACAGCAGCAGGCACAGCAAGCACCTGCGGCGGATAGCTGGAAATGCGCTTGCGGAACAGTTGCAACGGGCAAATTCTGTCCCGACTGCGGAGCTAAAAAGCCCGAACCGAAGGTAGAGGGCGAGTGGACGTGTGCTTGCGGTGCAAAGACAAGTGGTAAATTCTGCCCTGAATGCGGTGCAAAAAAGCCTGAACAGGCAGGCTGGACGTGTGCTTGCGGCACAGTAAACAAGGGTAAATTCTGCGCTGAGTGCGGAGCTAAAAAACCCGCCGGCGTACCGCAGTATAAGTGTGATAAATGCGGCTGGGAGCCTGAAAAAGGCGCAACACCGCCGAAGTTCTGCCCTGAATGCGGCGACAGATTTGACAACGACGATATAAAGTAATTTTTAGATAGGCGCGGCTTTTGTCGCGCCTGTTTGGATAAGGAGAAAATATGGCATCATTATTGGAATATAAATGCCCCGCATGCGGAGGTGCCATGGCGTTTGACAGCGCATCGCAAAAGGTTAAATGTCCGTTTTGCGACTCCGTATACGACATGGAGCAGTTCAAGCCCAAGGATGAGGTGCTTGAGCAGGAGATAAAGGAAAAAGCCCCTGCAGACGATGGATGGCAGGAGGGCGAAACAGACAGCTTGCGCGCATACGTATGCCAAAGCTGTGGCGGTGAGATAGTAAGCGACGCAACGACGGCGGCGACAAGCTGTCCCTATTGCGATAATCCCGTTGTAATAAAACAGCAATTTTCGGGAATGCTCAAGCCAAAGTACGTTATTCCGTTTAAGTACGATAAGGAGCATGCAAAAAAGGCACTTAAGCGTCATTTTGAGGGCAAAAAGCTTTTGCCGAAGGTTTTCAAGGATGAAAACCATATTGATGAGGTAAAGGGAGTTTACGTTCCCGTTTGGCTTTTTAACGCAAAAATGAAGGCGAACATTAAGTATAAGGCTACACGCGTCCGCTCATGGAGCGACAGCAGATACAACTACACGGAAACGAGCTTTTTTGCAATTGACCGTGGAGGTAGTATCGGATTTGAGCGCGTACCCGTTGATGGCTCGTCAAAAATGCCTGACGACCTTATGGAATCTGTCGAGCCTTACAATTTCAAGGATGCAGTTGATTTTCAAACGGCATATCTTGCAGGTTATTTTGCTGATAAGTATGATATAGATGACGTAGTGAGTATGCAAAGGGCGGCGGCACGAATGAAAAAAAGCGCCGAGGATGCCTTTAAAAAGACGGTCACGGGCTATGCGACTGTTATGACGGAAAGCAGTGACGTGAGCGCAACTGAAAATGAAGCAAGCTATGCTCTTTACCCCGTTTGGATACTTAACACGACGTGGCAGGGTAAAAAGTATCTTTTTGCCATGAACGGTCAGACAGGCAAGCTCGTAGGCAATTTGCCGATGGATAAGGGTGCATATTTCAGATGGCTTTTTGGTATTGCAGGAATTGTCACCGCCGTGTGCGTTGGCTTGTCCTTACTGCTTCATATAATGTAAGGAGGGTGAAAAATGAAAAAAATAATGATTTTTTTACTTTGCCTTATTTTTGCCGTGTCCGTTGCGATGACAGCGAACGCATCACCGTCGCGTTTGGTTGACGAGGCTGACATTCTGACAGAGAGCGAGGAAATGGAGCTAATTGAACGGCTTGACGATATAAGTGAGCGCTACCTGATAGATACCGTTATCGTGACGGTAAATTCCCTTGACGGCGCATATGCCCAGGATTATGCCGACGATTATTTTGATTATAACGGCTACGGTATGGGCGAAGGATATGACGGCGTGCTGTTCCTTTTAAGCATGGGTGACAGGGAGTGGGCAGTATCGACACACGGAAAGGGCATGGAGCTCATGGACGGTTATATGCTTCACGAGGTGGAGGAAGATGTTATCCCGTATCTGAGCGAAGGCGATTATGCAGAGGCTTTCAGTGAATTTATCTGGACGTGCGAGATGGCGTATGACGAAAGCTACAGCTTTATAAATGTGGTCATATCGCTGGGGATAGGCTTTATCGTGGCGTTTATCGCTGTTTCCGTGATGAAAGCACAGCTTAAGAGTGTTGAGATGAAAAATCAGGCGTCTGATTATGTGAAAGGCGGAAGCATGGTCGTAACTGTAAGTAGCGACAGATTCCTTCACAGCACCGTGACGAAAACGCGCCGAGCGCAAAATAACGGCGGAAGCGGTACGCACCATTCGTCCTCAGGCAGGATACACGGCGGCAGAAGCGGTCGGTTTTAAAATATTATAGCGTACATAAAATACCGCAGAGTGTCTCTGCGGTATTTTTCTTTGGGTAGCTATCATTTTGTAAAAGCAACCGTACGGAGTTTTAAAATGAAAAAACAGGCGGAGAGTTTTATATTCTCCGCCCGTTTGCTTTTTACTCAACTGCGTTTATAACTATGGACGCATAATACTTGAAGCTCGGAACTTTTACCGTGGCGTAGCCGTTTTCGTACACCAATTCAAGCTCTGTCGCAACTGCGTTTTCGTTTCTGTTATCGCCTGCAAAATAGCCTGTAGCCGTCATGGTATCACTATATCCCTGTATCCATTGGGGAAGTGCCACCTTGACTGTGCCTTCGTTCATATCGGTCAGCTCATCCGTTTCGATATCGATATTTTTATTGGCAATATCAATGAAAACTCGTCCTGCATCGCCGTCGTAATTTATAGTCGTTATATAATTTCCGTTGAAGCCGTCCAAAATGAGCTCGTCGCTGTATTTGCCTTCGCTTTTAAGCGTTTTAAATATATCGGTCACGATTTTCGTATAATCCTCACAGCCCTCAAGACCGTCGCGGTGGAAATAGACGTAATAATCAACTATTTCATCGTATTCCATGTATACGATCTTGCCGTTTCCGTTGTATTCTCTTGCAAGCTTGACAAGTGCAGGCTCGCTACGCTTGTCAAAGTTATCGTCGCGGCCGCCACGAAGCCCCGCATTTTCACCCGTTACGATCAGCGTTTTTCCGCTGTCAAGGAAGGGAATTATAACGTCGTAGATTGTGCTTTGATACACACATTCAATGTTCGACATGATAAGCACGTCAAGCTTGTCAAGCTTTTCCTTCGTGCATTTCATTTCCAAAACCGTTACATAGGGGATATGGAGCTTATCGAGAATGTCTGTCCAGCCGTAATAGCCAAGGGTAGAGGGCACAGCGCCTGCGCCGAGATAGCCGCCCGGTGTAAGCGTTGCATATTCGCTGGCAGAGGAGTGATATACGCCCACCTTTGCGCGAAGGTCACGCTGACCGTAGATATCCTTCATTTTTCCGATAAAATCGTTGACTCTGCCAAAGGTGTAATTTGAACCTGCAACGGTGGGAATGCCGTCGCCGCTGTAGATGGTGCAGTTGTTGGCTAAAGCCTCGTAAGCGATAACAAAGCCGATACCGCGGTTTTCGCTGTACTTTTCATTGTCTCCGTTAAGGTAATACCAAATGGTACTGCGGCGGGATCTGCCGTATTCGTTGCAAGCCTTGTAATATCCGCCCGCATTGCCGTAAGGAGGTGCGCCGTCCGATTTGAACTGCGTTACGGCGGAAAATTCAATGCCGTATTCCGTATGGACAATGTCGATGGACTGATCACTGGTCATAGCCGCATAATTCGAGCCTGCAACGTCGTTGCCCGTCACGGCGACTTCGTCGGGATCAATACCGAGCTTTTGTGCCTCTTCCTTGACCATTTTGTAAAAATCTATCTGCGCCTTTTCAGAGGTCTTCGCCATAAATGCAAGGTATCTCATCCAGATCGCATCATCCAAAAATTCAGCCTTATTCCACGATGCGCAAGTGGTGTAGGTGGCAATTTCAAACGGGTTGCCTGTCAGCTGCTCATATTTATCCAAAAGATATGCCCTTATATCGAAACTGTCCGCATCTATACCGTCAACGGGATTTTCCTTAAGGTATTCACGGAAAAGCGCAACAGACCAATCGCCGAAGGCACGCTGAATGGGCATATTGCTTATATACCCCCAGCCCGTGTAATTGTCTACCCAGAAAGCGCGCGTGCCGTAAGAAAGATACGCTTTTATAGCTTCTCTGTTAAAATCAAGCCACCACGGCGCCGCCATATCTCGGCTGAAATAGTAATCGCCGATGTAGCGTGTTTCGCCGCTTGTGAACATTTCGTCCGTTATCATGCCCGTCGTATCGTTTCCAAAGGGCTTTGCAAACTGCTCCTGCTCCATAAGATCGCCCAGCACGGATTTTGCCGCAAGGGCGTCGTAAAGCTTGTAGTCGCGCGGGTCGATGGAGTCTTCCTTCCCTTCTTGTTTGCCGAGGGCAGAGCTTCCGTCGGGATATGTGGGCAAGGTGAAACCGTCGGGCATAGCCGTATCGCCGTACCACTTTTCGCCGTTTGCCCATGAATGAGCGCCGAACCAGACGATTTCTACGTTTTTATTTTTGCTCGGTCCCTGTCCGTCCCACGACCAATAAGTTGCCGCAAGCTTGGGAAGCCCCGTAAGCTCGTCGATAACGTATGCGCCGTTTTCATCAAGCTGTATCGCTCCGATTATGGCGCGCGCCTCGCCCATAAGCTCGATCCACGCTGAGGAGCGCAAATTAAGGCTCGATGCAAGGTCAATTTGAGTTTTTTCGCTTGTAAGATAACTTACCGTTCTGAAATATGCCGCGCGACCCTCGTCAGAACGGTAAGTTATCTTACAAGC
>SVND01000058.1 GCA_015067075.1 Oscillospiraceae bacterium | reverse complement strand
AGGTTGCCTGCTGCATCGTATTCGTCAACTTCCTTACCTGCTGTGTATACGGTATCTACCGTATATTCTGTGCCGTATTCGATATTTTCCGTCTTGTTCGGAAGTGTTTCTGTGGACGGATATTCTGTGCCCCAATCGTACTCTACAGTATATACGTCTTCATATTCTGCAACGAGAATAATGTTTTCAACGTATAACTTTCCTGCAAGTTCACCGTACTTATCGGAATTAGTAACATAGTCTGCTTTGTTTTCATAACGCCAGCCCAAGAATACCTTGCCGCTCTTCATCGGAGTACCTACAGGAAGAAGACCGTCTTCATTCCAATGTACGCTCTTGGGAGCAACGGTATCGGTGCCTTCAAGAGTACCGCCGTTAAGATCGTAGTAAACCTTGTAGTTATAGAGAACTCCGCGGAATTCAACATCGTGGTTGGGCATTGTGTACGCATAGCTCGAATCAAGCTGTGTTGTAGCGGAAACACCGGGGATATTTGCTGTATACCAGCCTACAAATTCATACTTGCTATCAGAAGCAATAAGCTCAGGTTCAACATTAAGCGGTGTGCCGTACATAACGTTTTCCTGCTTCATAACAAGAAGATTGTCAGGTGCGGAAAGCGTTTTTTCAGTGCCGTCAAACGTTATTGTAGTATCTGTAGGCGGTTCGCCGAAATAGTTATAGTAAACCGTGAATGTGTTACGGTTATAGTAGAGCTCAAGAACAAGTGATCCGTCAGCCTTAATATGACCGTTCCATGCGCCCTGTGTAGCATCGAAGGAGAAGCCGTGATAATCCTTTGATTTAGCAGCTACGTATGCGCCTGTTGTTCCCTTTTCTGTGTAGCCGTCAGCAGTCTGCTCCGTATATGTAGTGCCGTCAAGATTCTGAAGATAATACTTGACTTTATATTCTACATCGTTTCTGGCGATGAACTTACCGACAAGCTCAACATTTCTTTCGGGCATTGTAAGCGAATCACCGATATCGTTATCGCCGTAATACCAACCGTCAAACGTGTAGCCGGCAGGATCAGTTATATCGGCAAGATCAACTACGGTTCCGTGCTTTACATCAAGATGAGGTGTGGGAACGGGAACGCTTGCAGGGTTAGTTTCAAAGCTGTATGTAATAGAATATGCCGTTCTTACATAATAAAGCTTCAAAACAAGTGCGCCGTCTGCTGTAACCGTACCTGTAACGCCTGTTGCATCAACAGTTATACCGGAAGCGTTGTTATCCTTTGTAACATCTACGTCGTAAATATATACATTATAATTATTAGGTATACCCTTTACAACCTGTGTTGCATATACGCCTGCTGTATATTCAATAGACGCCGCTTTATCATAACCGCCGCTTTCATTTTCTACCCAGTGCTCAACTGTATACTTGGAAGGAATGGGGTTAAAGTGACCTGTAAGGTGAACGTCGCGTGCAGGCATTGTAAAAGTACGTACGCCGCCGCTTTCGCTTACAACGATGTCGCTTCCGACAATGTTCCAACCGTCGAACGTATAGCCTTCTGCAGAGCCGATATCTCCTATTTTGACCGTTGCACCGAACTTAACGTTCGTTACTCCATAAGGAGCAGCCAAAAGCTCAGCTTCCGTCGGATCAGGAGTTGCGGGAACAGTACCTGTGTATTCATATGTAACACTATGTCTTGTTCTTACATAATAAAGCTTCAAGACCAAGGGGTTTGCCGCATCGATTACTCCTTCGATCACATTGTTTGCATTACCTTCGTCGAAGGTGAAACCGATAATCTCCGCGTTGGAAAGAGGTTCAGCGTGAGCAGTAGAACCTGTCAAACCATATCTTGTCGTTGTCTTACTGAGTGTAAAGTCGTCATTTTCAATGTTTTCAAAATAATGCTCGATGGTATACTTCGTGTCACCTCTTGCAGTAAATGAACCGTGGATAACTACCTTATGGTCAGGCATTACCATTTTACCGTTATCGTCAATTACAGTATCACCTGTGAAAACACGCCAGCCGGAGAAATCGTAGCCGCTTGCCGTAGCGTCGTCAGCTACATCGACAGTTTCGCCGTAGTAATGCATTTCCGTGCTCGGAAGAGCTGTCGCATCGCCGGGAACCGTGCCATCATATTTATACTCAACCTCATATTGATTGCGAGAATAGTAAACCTTAAGAACAAGTGCGCCATTAGCTAAAACGCTTCCCATGGGAACGGGAGTTGCATCCGTGCTCATCAATGCGTTTTTAGCCGTTGTTTCAGCAAGGTCATATTTAAAGCCCGTATGTGCAGGAATACTTGCCTTTACGCTATCACCTGTTTTAACGTTATCGTAAACATTCTTATGGTCAGGTGTGCTCGGATAATTGCCGTCCGTGTCCATCATATAGTGCTCAACGATATAGCTGTTTGCCTTTGCGATAAATGTACCGATAAAGTGAAGGTCGTATGCAGGCATTGTGAAGGACGCTACGCCCGTTGCAACGTCGCCGTCGTCTTCTACCCAGCCGGAAAATTCATAGCCTTCGGGAACATTCGTTATCGTCGGATGAGTAACTGTGCTTCCTACAGCGTTGACAGACGGAGTGGGAGCAGTTGCAGGCAACGTACCTGCAGGAACAGTTCCTCTGTATTCATATGTGACATTGTATTGGTTAGTCGTTGCCGTGGACGTCAAAACAACGTCGCCCTCAGGCATAACGAAATTAGTGCTTCCGGGATAAACCGTCACACCTGTTGCTACCCAATCGGAATACGTATACACATCGGTATCAGCAGGCTTTGCATTCAACGTAACGGTATAACCGGGGAAACGGTAGTAAGAAGCAACCGTTTTAACGACACCGTTTGTATCGGTCTTGTACGTTACCGTGTTAGCGGTAAGCTTGGGAGAAGGTACGAATTCAACAGCAGTACCTGTGCTGTCCAAAATCGCCGCTGTATCGTTTGTCGGGATTTCAGCAGTTGCAAAGTTTGCACCGTCGATTGCGGAATAGTTGGGATCCGTAACAAAGGTAAGGATAAGCTTCTTTCCGTAGAAGCTACCGTCACGGGCTGTTTCTGAAATGTAATTATTGTCGAAATCAAAGCCTTTTACTGTGATCGTATCAGTTCCCGTAAGAGTCGTAGTAACATTAGCATCAGCTACAGGAGTATCCCACAAGCCGCCACCCTTATATGCGGCAACCTTTGTGGAAATCGTGGGGTTGGACGTACCGATACCTTCAATTGTAAAGTAGTCGGAAATAACGTCAACGAGAGTTGCCGTAGAGCCGAGGGAGATATCAGGCTTACCAATATGGGAAGAGATAGCTTCGAATACGTTTGTAAGTGAAGATGCGTTATCGGCAGTCAGATAATATCCTGTGTTGTGAGGCGTTGCACCGGGATTGAGCTCATAAGTTGTAACCGGGAAAAAAATAAAGATTTCAGTTTCTTCAGAACCGTACGCCTTGGGATAGTTGCTGGACGTATAGTTCATAAACTTATTGGAATCATCGGTTCCGTCAGGGTCAGCGCCGTTGAATATACCTATCGTATATATCTTTGCACCCATATCTTTAATGAGCAAAGCTTCATTAACTGCATCGTGGGCAACTTCATCCTCATAGTTTTGGCTATGTGTCGGGTCACCGTCAGTAAATACTATGACGATCTGCTCCCTGTCTTCGTAAGCACCGCCGTCTGCCGCAACACGTGCGGAAAGAAGCTCGTACGCGTGCTCAAGACCGTAGTCGACAGCCGTTGCACCGTTTGCGGAAAGAGCGTCGATTTTGGATTTCAAAGAAGTCGCTCCTGCATCGTCAACCGTTGTAAAGTCAGCAACAGTATTTGCGCTCGATGCAAACTGTACGATAGCAATGGAGTGCTTATCTGTAGCGCCTTCATTCAGTTCCTTCGTCTTATCGATAAACGTGTTAACAGCGTTCTTCAAAGAATTAAGACGTTCATTGCTTCCGTTGTCGCTTCCGCTGAAAGACCACGCCATACTTCCCGAAGTATCCAAAACGAATAATATATCCGTCGGCTTTGTTACTACGCTTGACGTAACCGTACCCGTGGTATATGCTTCGATCTCGGTAGTTACCTTTCCCGTAGCGGGATCATATTCTACCTTCTTCGTAAGTTCGATACCATTACCCAGCGTTGCATCCTTTACCGTACTGCTCAATCCCGTAGATGTGGCAGCGAAGGCGGTTACAGGAAACAAACTGATGACCATCGCCAAGCAAAGAAAAATGCTTGTCAATCTCTTAAGATTTGTTTTCATGATTTTCCTCCTTAGATGAGAGATTTAACATCCGATTGCTTT
This sequence comes from Oscillospiraceae bacterium, assembly GCA_015067075.1. Classification (GTDB taxonomy): domain Bacteria; phylum Bacillota; class Clostridia; order Oscillospirales; family SIG530; genus SIG530. The sequence goes on along the minus strand of SVND01000058.1, from coordinate 6,843 downwards.
AGAAATATCTAAAGCAATTAAATCCTTTATATATTTCAAAATATAATAGTATTCTATATTATACTCTCAACCGTGTTGTTTGTCAATAAAAAATGAAAAATTTTTAAATTTTTTTACTTTAATATCCAAATGAATTCATTATTAAATATAATTTCAAGGATAGAAAAACCATCGGCTTTTGAGCCGACGGTTTACTTCTATCATACTCTGTATTTTTCAAGCTCGGGAACTTCAACAGGCTTGCCATCTTCTCCGATAAGCTCGATTTCCTTCGTCATGTCGATAACGAAAAGGCCCATAATAGAAGTAATGGGAACGATATAATTTCCACGCTTAACCATGATTTTATTTGTCAAGCCGTTAGCTATATCCGTAAAATCGTAAAGATCCTGAATTGTTTTAAGTTGAATTTTCATTATAAATACCCCTTTCATTGGTTTGATACCATTTTACACTATTTTTTTGAAAAAAGCAAGTATTATTTTGAGTATAAATATAAAAATCTTATCCTATTGCATTATTTTTCGCTTTATGCTAAAATTAAATAAAGCTTTTTTCAATGAAACTTCCGTAAAATACTTATAGGAGGGATAAATATGAAAATTCTGATCGTGGAAGACGAGCATCCACTCGCCGACGCTCTCACTGAAATTTTGAAGCAACAAAAATACTCTGTCGATGCTGTATATAACGGCGCCGACGGGCTTGAATACGCACTTACGGGAATATACGATATTATTTTACTCGATATTATGCTTCCAAAAATCGACGGCCTTGAGGTTTTGCGCCGTATTCGCGCAAAGCGCATCTCCACCCCCATACTTTTACTTACGGCAAAATCTCTCACCTCTGATAAGGTAGCAGGTCTTGATTGCGGTGCCGACGATTATCTGACAAAGCCCTTTGCCACGCAGGAACTTTTAGCTCGCATCCGCGCGCTCACCCGTCGTATCGGTGAATTTACAGGTGACGAGCTTCGCCACGGTAATACCGCTTTAGATAAAAATGCATTTGAGCTAAAAACAGAATCAAACTCAGTAAAGCTTGCACCCCGTGAATTTCAGCTCATGGAAATGCTGATGTCAAACGTCGGGCGTATCGTTCAAAAAGAGCGAATAATCGAAAAGATTTGGGGCTACAACTCGGACGCTGAATACAACAGCGTCGAGGTATACATCTCTTTTATCCGCAAAAAGCTGAGCCATATCGGTTCGGATATTCAGATAAAAGCTGTCCGCGGCATCGGTTATTCCATAGAAATTTCTTAAAACGGAGTTTGTCATGATAAAAAAACTTCAAATAAAATTCATTGCTATAGTCATGAGCTTTGTAATAATCGTTTTAGGCGTTATTTTCGGAACGATAAATTTTTCCGTATATAAAAGCAGTCAGCAGCAAACGGAGCGCGTGCTTATGACGCTGATTGAAAACGACGGTATTTTCAAAGTGATTCTCCCACCTTCCGCAGACAGACAGCCTCCTGCCAAGGATTTTCCTCATTTTCAGGATATGTGGCGCGCATCCAGGGTATTTTTCGTAAAGCTCGATGCAAACGGTGAGCTTCTCACCATGAATATCGATCACATTCCCGACATCACAGTCGACATTGCCCTTGAATATGCACGATCAGCTTTTTCAGACAATCGCGACGGCGGTACGATAGGGACGTATCAATATCTAATGAGCGAAAAGGAATACGGTTATATCGTTGCCTTTGCCGAGCGCGGTATAGAAAACAGTATGCTCTCCCAGCTTGCGATCATCTCACTGCTTATTTCCGTATCTTGCGTAGTTATTATTTTTATAGCCGTCATCTTTCTCTCCATTTGGGTAGTAAAGCCGGTAAAAACTGCTTTTGAAAAGCAAAAGCAGTTTATTTCCGATGCAGGTCACGAGCTGAAAACTCCCCTTACCGTTATTTCCGCAAACGTGGACGTTATCGAGACTAACGAGCAAAACAGCAAATGGCTCACTTACATCAAAGAGCAGGTGTCACGCATGAATATGCTGATAAAAGACCTGCTTACACTCGCCAAGGCAGATGAAAACGATTTTACGCCCGTAATGACCGAGTTTGACATTTCCCACGCCGCAATGAAAGCTATTCTCCCCTTTGAAAGCATAGCTTTCGAAGCCGACAAGAAGCTTTACGCCGCCATCGAGCCGTCACTTTTTTATAAAGGCAACGAAGAAGAGATAATCCGTCTTTTTACCATCCTTGCCGACAACGCCATAAAGCATTCCGTCGAGCGAGGCAGAATTGATATTAAGCTTTATTCAAGCGGGCAAAAGCTGATTTTTGAAGTTCGCAATACAGGCGGAAGCATTGACGAAAATGATATGAACCGTATTTTCGAGCGGTTTTACAGAAGCGATGCTTCGCGCAGCCGAGAAACAGGCGGATTCGGTTTAGGGCTTGCCATCGCCAAAGCCGTTGCAGACCGTCACAAAGCAAAAATAAGCGTTACCTGCAAAAATAACGAATGGACCTGTTTTACCGTTATATTTTAAATTTCAGGAGTAGTTTTATGCGACTTTTTATTGCTATCAATTTTTCACCAAGCTTCAAAAAAGCAATTTTATCGTCGGCTCAGCAGCTTCGTAACTGCGGAGTAAGAGGAAATTTTACGCGGGAGGAAAACCTACATCTTACCCTTGCTTTTATCGGAGAGAGTGACCGTGTAAACGACATTCGCGGCGTTTTGGACTCCATAGATTGTGCGCCCTTTGACATTTTCCTTGGCAATCACGGAAGCTTCGGAAATCTCCTTTGGATAGGGCTTGATAAAAGCGATAAGCTTTTAAATCTCGCTAACGGCATACGAAAAAAACTGCTTGATTTAAGCTTCGATATAGATACAAAGCCCTTCAAGCCTCATATCACCGTCGTTCGCGAAGCATCTGAATATGTGGATTTCGACGTTCCCGCCTGCTCCATGACAGTTTCGCGAGTTTCGCTCATGCGCTCCGACCGCATAAACGGAAAGCTCGTTTACAAAGAAGTTTACGTAAAAACGCTTATTTAGCCTGTTTTTTTCAAAAAAAGCAAGTGTGAACACTTGAAAAAGCAAGTGCAATGTTATATAATATTATCAACAACTTGAAAAGGATGAACTGCTATGAAAAAAATCGGTTTTATTGATTACTATCTCGACGAATGGCACGCCAATAATTATCCTCAGAAGATCGAGGAATATTCCAACGGCGAAATGAAGGTCTGCTACGCTTACGGCGATATCGACGTTCCCGGCAAAATGACAAACCGCGAATGGGCTGACAAGATGGGTGTTGAGCTTTGCTCTTCCATTGAAGAGGTTTGCGAAAAGAGCGATTATCTCGTTGTTCTCTCTCCCGACAATCCCGAACAGCATGTGCGCCTTTGCGAGCTTCCCTTCAAAACAGGTAAGCGTACATACGTTGACAAGACGTTTGCTTATACAAAAGCTGAAGCTATCAAGCTTTTCGAAATGGCTGAAGCAGGAAATACCCCCATGTATTCCACATCTGCTCTCCGTTTTGCCGACCAGCTTTCTCAAATAGATGGCAAGCGCATCAACTACCTTTCCACCATGGGCGGCGGTCCATTCGACATTTACCTTATCCATCAGCTTGAGCCCATCGTTGCTCTCATGGGCGGCGACGTTCGCCGTATCATGTACGTCGGCACACAGTCCGTTCCCAGCATTCTTATTGAGTTCAACGACGGCAGAATGGCTCGCACGTTGCAAATGCCCTTTATGCAGTCCTTTGAATACGCCGCTTGCTACGAGGACGGAAGCGGAATCGAGCTTAACGATGCTACAAACTTCTTTGATAACTTCATTAAGGCTCTTATCGATTTCTTCCGCACAGGCGACGTTAAAGCGCCCAAGGAGCAGACTATCGCTCTCATTTCCATCATCGAAGCATCTCACAAGGCTCAGAAGAACCCCGGTGTCTGGTTCGACATCTAAAACGTATAAGCACGGCAGAACAATTCTGCCGTGCTTTTTTATTTTTGCTCCTTGACAAAAAACGACATCAGTGTTAGAATATTATCCGTTATTTTTCCCTTTGGAGGCAAAAAAATGCTTACTACCTTTTTAGCGACGCTGAATCCTATGCTTATGCTTTTTTTCTGCATAGCTATCGGATTTATTGCTCGCAAAGCAAATCTTCTGCCTGACAATGCAGGCAAGGTCATGGCAAAGCTGGAAACGTGGATATTCTTCCCCGCTCTTTGCTTTAGCACTATGGCGACTAACTGTACAGTCGCTTCTTTGAGTACGCACGCGGCAAACATTATTTTCTCCGTTTTCGGTGTTGCTTTGGCGATGGTCATGGCTGTTTTTTTAGCAAGATTTTTTGCGGAAAAAAGCTCATCTGACAGAGGCGTTTATACATACGCCCTTTGCTTTGCAAACAGCGGATACGTTGGCGATCCTGTGGTTTTAGCGATGTTTGGAGACCTTGCTTTATCTTATTACAAGCTGTTTTGCCTTCCCATTTCTCTTGTGATCTACACTTGGGGCGTAAGCCTGCTTGTGCCAAAAAACGGCAAAAAGGAAAGCTTTTTTAAACAAATTCTTAATCCTCCGACAGTTGCTATGCTTCTCGGCATTATCGTCGGCATTTCGGGCATAGGCACTCATATCCCCGTTTTCGTCGGCGATGCACTTACATCCCTTCGTTCATGCATGGGACCTGTCGCCATGCTTTTAGCAGGCTTTACCATTGCAGGCTACGACCTTAAGCAAATGCTCACCAACAAGAAGGTCTATATTGCAACGTTTTTGCGTTTGACGGTATTGCCTGCAATAATCGTCGCCTTCCTTTTCGGGATAAAAATGCTTGCAAACCTTGCTTTTGATCTCAACATAGGAAATACCGTTCTTTTCCTCGCCTTTTTCGCCACAGCTCCCGCATTGGGGCTCAACACAGTCGTCTTTCCCGAGGCGTACGGCGGCAATCCGAAAACAGGTGCAGGAATGGCTCTTATTTCCCACACACTTTGCGTTATTTCAATTCCTCTCATGTATGCGTTGATGGTCAGCATTTTCGGACCTTTTACCGTATAAAAAGCACAAGACACCCCACAAGGGTTGTCTTATTTTTTACTGTCTTTTTGTCTGCGTTTTCTCCGTATTCTGTTTATGTGCCGTTCAAAATCTCCGCTATTGATAAACTCCGCCAGCACATACTGCTCAAAAATAGGAACCGTGCAGGAATAAAAACTTATTTTCTCCCTGATTTTTTCGGGAAAATCCTTTGGAAAGACCATATAGCCGATGCGCATAGACGGTGCAACCGTTTTTGAAAACGTGTTCATATAAATAACTGTTTTTTCAGGCTCAAGGGAGAAGACCGTATCCTCGGATTTCGTTGAAACCGTGAACTCAGAATCAAAATCATCCTCAATTATATATCCGTCTCGCTCCTTCGCCCATCTGATATATTCACGCCGCTTTGAGGCTGTCGCCGTAATACCGCTGGGGTAGCTGTTAAACGGAGTTATATGAAGCACGCTTGCTTTAGTTTTTTCAAGCTCGCTCGTTTTAATACCGTCCGTACCCATTGCCAGCATATCACAGCTTGCACCGTTTGCAATATATACTTTTCTTATCATATCGTAGGACGGCGATTCAAGGGCGTAAATACTTTCGCGACCAAGCATCTGCACAATAAGGCTGTACATATATTCAGCGCCCGATCCGATCAGTATCTGCGATGCATCAACGACGATTCCGCGGCTTCTTGCAAGATACGATGCGATCGCTTTTCGCAGCTGCTCACATCCGCAATTCGGAGATTTTATCAGTATATTTTCACCGTACGCCGTTAGCACCTTTCGCATAGTTTTCGCAAAAACAGAAAATGGAAAATCCTCTCCCTCGCTTCGATGCTTCAGCGTATCAGCCGTTACAGCCTGCGCGCTGTCAGCAACGGAAAAGCAGTCGTTTTCTCTGTAGATCACAAAGTAACCGCTTCTTTGACGCGGCTCCGCATAGCCCTCGTCGCATAAAATAGCATACGCGTGTTCAACGGTAATAACGCTTGTTCCCGTTTCGGCGGCAAGCAAGCGCTTGGACGGAAGCTTATCTCCGATTTTATATATACCGCTCGTTATATCATTGCGTATCTGCGTATAAAGCTGTAAATAGGCGCTTTGCGGCAAAGCACCGTCAACGGAATATTTCATTGTCGCAAGCCCCCTTTGAGTAGATAATATCACAATTATCGGTAAAAGTCAAGGAAACGTTTTCACAAGCTTATAGCATACCGTTACAAATGTCAGTTTATATAAGATAACAGGACGAAAAACAAGGAAAATTCTCCGAAGCCTTCGTCCTGCTTTGTTGTCAAGTAAATTTTATTTCAGTTTTCTCGGTGTATCTATAATTCCCGCCAAATAGTCAAGAGAAACATTGTAGTATTTTGCCAAAACCACAAAATGATGCATCGGCATTTCACGCTTTCCGCTTTCATAAAGCTGATACTGTTGTCTGGTGATATTTAAAACCAAGGCAATATCATCTTGTTTTTTATCTGCATCTTTCCTGATATTCTTCAGCCGCTTATCTCCAATTCAAAAATCATCTTTCCAAAATTATTATACCACTGCATTCAAAAAATGCTATAATGGTTTTGCATATTTATTAAGATGCAATTTTTCAATGTGAATTTTAGTAAATAGTAAAAATCCCGAACGCCTTTGCGTTCAGGATTTTTGGCACCCGCAACAGGAATCGAACCTGTAACTAACCCTTAGGAGTATGGCGTACCGTTTCGTACGATATTCAAGTAATAACTTTTCGTTACACTTCATACGAGCATGTGTCATTATGTTTATGAACAAAATGCCGT
>SVND01000057.1 GCA_015067075.1 Oscillospiraceae bacterium | reverse complement strand
GCTGTGGGCTCTGCAGGAGCTTCTGTCGGTTCAGGTGCTTCTGTGGGAGCTTCCGTCGGTTCAGCAGGAGCTTCTGTCGGCTCGGGTGTGGGCTCAGCTGTCGGTTCAGGTGTGGGTTCTGCGGGCTTTTCTGTAGCTGTGGGCTGTTCAAGGGATTCGAAATCGAGAGCCTTGTCGCCTTCTACGAGAGCTGCGCCGTCAAACCATACTGTACCTGCCATGCCTGTCCAAGCACGCATAGCAAAGGACAAGATAATGGGCTCGCCTGCCGCTGTTGTAGCTTCGGGCATTGTGAATGTAACGGACTGGAGCATCCAATCCTTCGTACCGGTAACTACTTCAGACATAAGTGTGCTGGAATCAAAGCCTGCGTCACCGTGAGTATCTGTAAGAGCGGAAACGTCAATGCCTGCACCGGATGATGTAGCAAGGAACTTCTGTGTCTTTACATAGCACTGGAATGTGTACGTCTTGCCTGCTTCGTAATTGCTTGCAGGAACAACGAACATTGCGACAAGGCAAGTAGCTTTTTTGCTGGGAGCGATCTTGATGGACTTTTCGCCGAACTTAACTGTCTCTGTGTCGATGGAGATCATGCCGTTTGTTGCCCATTCGCCTTCAGCAACTTCGGGAACGCCTGCCCAGCTACCGATAACAGGATAGCCGCCATGCTCTTCTCTGATTGCCTGCATATGAGCAGAGCCAACAATGCCTTCAACTGTTTCTTCCGTGATGGGAAGAAGGTTCTTTTCTGCGGAAACGCTTGTGAATGAGAACATTGCAACCAAGAGAAGAGCCGCCATTAAGAATGATAATGCCTTTTTCATTGTTTTTGCCTCCTAAAATTTTTTGGATAATATATTATACCATATATTCCGCAAAAATAAAAAGCACAAATCTGCGAAACAAGCACAAAATACAGATGTTTTTTGCATAAAAATCATTTTTAAGATGGTATATAGCGGCGGAAACGGAATGAATAAGCTGCCGCAGAGTTCACATACAAGCGTTGCTTGTGTCTGCAGGCGATTCACGAATCGCCACTACTGCAAAGCCATAATCATTAGGTTTGGACAGTCGGAACGCCTGTCTCTACTATGGTGTAGGGGAAACTCACAGCGCCGCTTACGGCTACTTTGTCAGTAAAAAAATCTCCGTGCGGAGCATTTACAAACCCCTCTTTTTGTGTTTTAACGCACAATATCAATGACATTTACATTTTTACTTTTTTCGCTCTTCTTTTTACTGATAATTCGACGTAATAATTTAGCAGGCATAAACGCCCCTCTTGATGGCGATGACTTCGTTATGATTCGGGCAGATGACACTGTGCCAAGCAACGCAGATTACGCGGTAAAGATACAGGGGGACAGTATGTATCCTTATATTTCCGATGGTGAAATAGTATACGTAAAAAAGACAGAACACATCTCTACCGGGGAAGTCGGTATTTTCTGTGTAGATGGTGCAATGTATTGCAAACAATTTTTTATCGACACATCCGGCAACTTAACATTAGTGTCTGCAAATCCCGATCTCAAAGATACTAATATTCATATATCTGCAAGTGGAGGACAAAGTGTTAAATGTTTTGGAAAGGTGCTGTTAGACCAAAAAATCAGCCTACCATCATATGCTTTTTAGAGTAATAGTTAAGCGGGGCAAAAACACCCCGCTTAATCTTTTTCATAATATGGCTTTGGAATCTCTATTATTTGCTTTTTTAGTAAATCTTCATTGAAGGGCTTTCTAACTGCCCATGCAACACTTGGGGTCTCATCTTTATCCGCTGATGTACCTTCCCAAACAAGTCGCTCTCCCTTTATATCATGTCTATAAATAAGATGTAGATCATTGCCTTGCTTATTTAGAGTTTCTTGGAGCCACTCAAAATACTCGTACCATCTTTCTCTATCTACGACATCCTGATGTCTTACAGAAAACTTATAGCCAGACCACTGTTTACAATACTCAACTCTGCCTCTGTTTGCCAATAATATAGCAAACACTATTTCACCATTAGTTATTTGCGGATATTTACTATCAGTGTAAAAAGAGCAACCATAACGTAGCAATTTTTCAGTAGTACCTTTCCAATGTCCAAACCTCATCTCTTGAAAAGCTTTTTCAAGCTCTTTCGCTATTTCTTCATGATTGTTCGGATCATCAATGTATTTAAGCAGTTTTGCATGTAAGGCGTCGCCTTTATCGATATATTTGGCTTCAAACAACTCATTAGATATTTTTATTTTGCGCATATTCGAATCATATACTGCTTCTGCCCCTTTTTCACCCAGCACTTTAAATCCGATTATAAATATTAAAATTATCGCTATTACCAATGCCATATTTTAGTATTTCACTCCATAACGTTTTCGAGGTATTTTTTAGCCTCATTTATACTTTCCACGGCGTTCTCAAGATTGTCTGCCGCATCTTCCATTTTTTCGTACCGTTCTGTACCTTGTAAATTTTCAGGAAAATTGCCCATACATTCTAACTCACGATCAAGGGCGGCTTCAATCACGCTTAACACTCTGTCCAGCTTTTCATTTACTTCTCTTAATTTTATACGAGTTGTTTTATCCAACTATTTCCCTCCGTATTTTATTATACCATAAAGATTTTATATTTTCAATACCAATATTGATTTAATTCTTTATAGCTAACATATTCCAATATAAGTTTATAGCTTTTTCGCGTTTATTAGCAAGTTCTTTTAAATTTATTAAAATCTACAGAAATGTATTTATCATATAATGCCCCCTCATTTTTTCATTTTTTAGAAGTGAAAACTTCGGGAATTGTTACCGAAATACATACTTCGCCATCACTTGTTGCGTCAATAGTAATTGCTGACGCTTCGGAGATTGCATCACAAAATTTTTTTACATTCTCTCCGTACACATCAAAAACTGTAAATGTTGCCGTTACTCCACCGTGCTCTTCACGAGGTATAAGCTTCACGGGTTCTATCTTTCCATCACCATGGCTCAAAAAGGAATCCAGTATATTTATCAGCTTATCCATCTGCGGGGGATTTATCTGATAGCTATCATCTTTTCGTACACTCAGAGTCTTTTCGTAAAGCATTCCAAGCTGTCTTACATATTCTTCGTTTGTCATATTTTTACCTCCAACTATCTTAACTTTATCATTTCTAAGCTTTTGATACAGTTCTTTTCTCCATGTTAGAATAGATCCTGTAACCTGCTTTGATATTTTATTCATTATGTCTGTTGCTGTGCGCTGCGCTTCCCCTTTAAGCAACATTTCAAAGTATGTGTTTTTCACTATATCATACACCGAAAGCGCATCTCTTCCTTTTTTTGTTCTGATAGCCTCGATAAATTCAGGCACATATTGCATTTGTGAAATTGTTGATGGCTTCAAAATTGCGTTTTTATATAAAAAGCCCAAACCCGAGCCTTTATCTAATGGTTTCATATGTTTAACTCCTTTTCTTTACAAATAAAAAATTTTCTTAATTTTAATAAGCATTTTTTGCTTATGATTTTCAACGCAAGCCGCGCTTAGGCTCAATCAATCGCCTGTTGCCGTTTTCACTATCCGGTCAACCGATGCCTTTTTTTATCGTTAAGGTCGTTGCTCTTAATGGTAAGAGTACCCCTATACCGCTATTGCTCGGTAAGGTTGAGCATTTGAACATTTGCACATACGTCCGTATATATAGCGTTGGGTGCCGGGGTCGCTGTCGCTTGCCGTCGCCGTCCGTATATATAGCGTTGGGTGACAGGGTCGCTGTCGTTTGCCGTCCGCCGTCCGTATATATAGTACTGGGTGACAGGGTCGCTGTCGCTTGCCGTCCGCCGTCCGTATATATAGCGTTGGGTGACGGGGTCGCTGTCGCTTGCCGTTGCCGTCCGTATATATAGTACTGGGTGGCAGGGTCGCTTGCCGTCCGCCGTCCGTATATATAGCGTTGGGTGTTCGGGTCGCTGTCGCTTGCTGTCGCCGTCCGTATATATAGCGTTGGGTGCTCGGGTCGCTGTCGCTTGCCGTCGCCGTCCGTATATATAGTACTGGGTGGCAGGGTCGCTGTCGCTTGCCGTCCGCCGTACGTATATATAGTACTGGGTGACAGGGTCGCTGTCGCTTGCGATGGAAACTACAGCAAAAGTTACGGCTGTTTTATCAGCAAAAAAATCTTCGTGCGGAGCATTTATCCCCGACATTTTGCAAAAGCTGAATAAATGTAAAGAAATTGTGCTTGTTTTTACGTATGATATATGGTATACTTTTAACGATACTTTAAAACCGCAAATGAAGCATGAGCTTCTAAAAAAGGAGGACAACATGAAAAAAATACTTTCTTTAGCTGTAGCCGCAATAATGCTGCTTTCATGCAGTATCGGCTACGTTTCCTCGGCGTTCATCTGGTCTAAGGATGGCACACCGTCCGATTGGGCTGAGGCTGAAGTATCGCAGGCGTTGGCTTACGGACTCGTTCCCGAGCATATCAACAGCGATTACACCGAGGCTATCACTCGCTCCGACTTTTGCGACCTTATCGTCAACATGATAGTCCGCGCCAAGGGCGGCACTATCGCTGACATCGTTGCAGGCTACGCAGACAAGACGGACGGCATATCCTTCCCCGATACGGACAGCGAAAACGTCCTTGCCGCCGCGGCTTTAGGCATTGTCAACGGCAGAGCAAGCGGTACATTCGACCCCGATGCAAGCATCACCCGTCAGGAAGCGGCAAAGATGCTGGCGCTTGCCGCAAAGGTCATGGGCGCTGACATCTCAGCTGACACAGTCACCTTCGCCGACAGCGATTCCATTTACGCTTGGGCTGTTCCTTTCGTTTCCTACGTCAACAGCGTCGGCGTTATGAAGGGTACTTCCACCACGACGCCCCCGAACTTTTCACCCGTTCGCACGTATTCACGCGAGCAATCTATTCTTACTGTTTTGAGGTTATTCCAAATGGTACTTACTGCAAACAACACGCTTGACCTTGTGGATTACATTCCCGAAATAACTCTTTCAAGCGATCTTCACAGCGAAAAGATAAACACTACACCTAACTTTGACATTCCCTCCGACCTTACCGATATGCGTCCCGCATTCGTTCTTTCTCCCTTGCTCGGTGACGGCGGCGTTTTGCAGGCAAAGATGCCCGTAAGACTTTGGGGTAGCTACTACGACGGCGAAACGAAGGTAGCTGTCCGCGTTATCAACACCGTAACAGGCGATACGGACACATATTATACGGAAACGAAGGACAGCTTTTTCGAGCTTTACATCAAAGCTTATGAATACGGCGGTCCGTATAAGATAGAATACATCTCCGAGGAAGGCTATGTACGCACGACTACTGACGTCTTTTTCGGCGAAGTCGTTATGTGCGGCGGTCAGTCCAACATGGGCTGGTCCATCGGTCAGTGCTACGACGGCTCAACGGATAAAATGCTCTATCAGGATGTTATCGACAACAGCTATAACGAGGCTATCCGCCGTCTTATCGTATGGCCCAAGAGCGGTGACACACCTTTGGACGAGCTTTCCTCCTCCGATGCTTCCGCATGGAGCTTTGCAAATCCCTTCAACCTTAAGGAGTACAATGCCGCGGCTTATTTCTATGCTCGCGAGCTTAACGCACGCTATGGTATCCACGTTGGTATCGTTTCCGTTTGCATGGGCGGTACAGCTATCTATACATGGTTCCCCAAGGCTGACGGCGAGCGTCTCGGCTTCGGTGCAGGCAAGCAACCCTCCGTTTGGTATAACACCATGGTAAATCCCGTTCGCCGCATGACGGCACGCGGTACTATCTGGTATCAGGGCGAAGGCCATTACGACGGCTATGCTGAGCTTTTGGCAGAGCTTATAACTTGCTGGCGCCGTGAATTTGACAACAAGGATATGCTTTTCTCCGTAGTTCAGCTCCCTCGCTATCAGAATGAATATTCATATTTTCTTTGCCGTGAGGAGGATAAAAAGGTATGTGAGCTCGTTGACAACGTAACGTACAGCGTAAATATTGACAACGGCTTGTATGCGGAAAATAAAGCCACGGGCGATACGCTCAACGACGACGGTATCCATCCCTATGAAAAAGAGCCTGTCGGCACACGCTTGGCGCACGCTACCATGGAAGCCTTCTTCGGCGCGAAGGGTATCTGGCGCGGCCCCGTTATGAGTGAGGTCTCCGTCAAGGACGGCAAGGTCACGGTGAAGTTTGACAACGTGGGCTACGGCTTGACGCTCAAGGGACTTGCAGGCTTCGAGGTCTCCGCAGACGGTAAAAAGTTCTCCGCGGCAAAGCCTGAGCTTGTGGGCAAGGATACGATAGTGCTCACCTGCGACGACGTTACAGCGCCTACAGCTGTACGCTACGGCTACTCCAATTACAGCCCCTTCCAGGAAAAGCCCGTCACATCCTGCGCCCAGTCTGTTTGTGTATATAACACGAAGGACGGCGGCACTACGGTCGCTTACCCTGCCGAGCAGTTTCTCGTTGAAAATATCGGCGTAAAATAAAGAAAGTGAAAAATCCCCACAGACCGAAGTAAACGGTTTGTGGGGATTTTGTTTATAAGAAGAAGTGGATACAGCAGTATCAAACGAATCAAGGCAAAACTTGTATTTCTGAAGAAATCCTAACATTGTTCAGATGAAATCAAATCCGCCTATATCTGCCACCGCAAGGCAGATTCTATCCACGAAAGTGGATCTATTCCGAATCCAACCGTATGGCGCAGACAAAAATATATACATTTAGATAGGACCGTGATACGGCAATGTTACCGTTTTTGTCGTTTTGCCCGCTACGATCACTTCCTTTACATGAAGGAAGTTGACGAGGTAGTAGTTTGCCTCCCAGTCGGAGCCTGCAACATGATTCCATTCCAATTTTTTCTTCTGTTTCTCTTCTCCATCCGGCCACATAACGATGGATGGATCGACGAGCGTATAGAACTCAATTGTACCGTTACGTGCGCGATAGCGGTTCTCGTTATGACCGTGGTGAGGAACGGTCATGATATCCGATTTCAGATAACTCCCGTAGCGGGCACACATTTCGTCAATGTTGAGCTTGGTGGTATCGCCTGTTACCAAAACGCTTTGCTCTTCAATAAAGAAGCGGAATACCGCTGTTTTGATGTTGCCATCTACCTTGTTCTTATCTATGTCCGGCATATCCTCTTCTCCCACAATGGTAGGAAGGAAGTCAGACATGGTATAGAGCACCTCCATGTCACACCCGGGAAAATGGAATATCTGACCGGTGAGGCATTTATAGACATTGGCGCTAGGCCAGTAGGTATTGATCGTATTTTTCGTTGACAGGAAACTGCCCGATGAGGAGTACTGATTCTGTTCTTCGGTGTCACATCCGTAGAAGATGAAGTTTTCAATCGTAAATATACCCGCATCTGCATACGTGGGCGAAAATGCGATGAATGCGCCGATGTGGTCGCTGTGTGCGTGAGTAAAAACCCACGCGCGAATTACGATATCTTTTGTTTTGCCCGAAAGCTTGCAGAGTGTATTGGCGATATCGTCAGACTCTGCACTGGTCTTATGTCCACCGTCAACGATGATGAAGGTGCCGTCGGGTAGCCCGATTATACATCCCAATCCGCCGTTGCTTCCACCTTTTTCAAGTCCCATAAGGGTGAAGGTGGGCTCACAGATCTTTGTGTAGTTTACCTGCTCAGTCGAGGGTAGGAGTGCGTTCTTCGCGCCGATAATGCGCATTTGACCGTTGTGCATGGTGAAGTACGTATGGACGGTAATTTCTCCTTTTTGATACGTAGCATACTCGGTTCCACCGAGATTGGAAATTGCATACTCGGTAAAGCCTGCGCTTGTGAGTGTCTTTTTATATTCGTCATACGTGCTCTTGGTACAACCGTTAAGCGTTGCCTGTTGATATCCGTCGTCGCAGTCGGAGAACTGACAGGACACAAATCCTATGGGCGACGGGATATCATCGGTCACTATTGTGAATTTGCTGTGAGATTTCGTTCCAACAGCTATGTAATTGAGCGGGATCTCAAGCCTGCCGTCTTTTGTGTTTTCGGATACGAAATTTATAAATTCCGAAATGGCATCTTCAAGTGCGTATTCAGACGGAGAGGTGATGACGATCTTTGTTTCGACCACCTTAATAATATAATTGTTGTATCCAACCGTGGCGAGTACCGATTTTGTTTCTGGAGTCTCGGTAATACCGCAAAGAATCTCATATTCGGGACGGCCATCTTTTCCGTCGCTGGCCATATTAATGTTTTTAATGCCGGTTACAGATTTCAGTCTGTCGCGGAAATCTGTAAAAAGACGTATGCTATCAGCACTTTTGGGGTAAGTAATTGTAAAATTGAATTTTCCGTTCTCAATGATGGTAAGATGCGTGGAATCAGGATCGGAATCGCCGAGGGTGTCCGAAATGCCGGGGGTATCGGGATTTTCAGGCGCGACGGTCACATTATCGCAGGCAGACAAAAGTGCAACCATCAAAAGAACAACCAGTAACGAACAAAGCAGCCGAAAAAAAGGACTTACTTTCCGGATTGCAGTCATTTTTTGCATCCTCCTTATTTTGTTATTAAATGTTTTACAAGAAAATTTTGGTTTATTATATCATATCAGTAGTGCAAAATCAATAGTTTTGCGCAATATTACAAAAATTAAAGCTGTTAAGTTGAGAAAAAACAGAAAGATACGCTTTTAAGCTTGGAATGAAGATAGCTATAGAGGTTTTGTCTAAGTAATAGACAAACACAAGCAGCCGTTGTCGTCATTTCGGCAGATTTATTGAATTTCTAAAAATCTGCCGAAAATCTATTGACAAACGACTATTTTTCGGCTATAATAACAAAGGTAGTAAAATCTGCCGAAGTTATTTGGAGGTATATATGAGTTATATTTTACGTCATATGGAAAATCGCATTCTCGAGTTATCCAAATCCTACTCTGCGATTTTGCTGACGGGACCCCGTCAAGCGGGAAAAACAACAATGTTGCGTTCGCTCGCAGAGAAAGAAAATAAGGGACGTGAATACGTTTCCCTTGATGATCTTGCTACGCGCGATATGGCGAAGAACGATCCTGCTCTTTTTCTGCAAATACACAAGCCTCCCGTTTTGATCGACGAGGTTCAGTACGCTCCTGAACTGTTCACTTATATTAAAATCCACATAGACGAACATCATAATCCCGGTGATTTTTGGATGACCGGCTCTCAAATATTCCGACTTATGCGCGGTGTTCAAGAATCACTCGCAGGACGTGTAGCACTTCTTCATATGTCACCTATGTCGCAACGCGAAATCGTGGGAGCAGATTGCATTCCTTTTACCACGAATATGAACGTATTGATTGATGAATGCAAGAAAATCAAGCCCGTAGATACGCCCACTTTGTTTGAGCGCATATGGAAAGGTTCGATGCCCGGTATCGTTTCGGGACTTTATCCCGATCGTAATATGTATTATTCGTCATATCTTTCTACCTATGTAGAGCGCGATGTGCGCGATATTTCCGGCACGGTGGATGCGCTAAAGTTTAATCGATTTATTACCGCCGTGGCTGCAAGAACATCACAGCTTTTAAACTATCACGCTCTCGCGGAGGATGCGGAAATAGATATGCCGACGGCAAAAGCTTGGGTGGATATTTTGGAAACGTTGGGTATTATATTCCTTCTTCACCCTTACTCAAATAACGTATTAAAACGTACAATTAAGACACCGAAAGTTTATTTTTACGATACGGGACTCGTGTGCTATCTTACTAAATGGTCCTCCCCCGAGGTTGCTGAAAGTGGAGCAATGAGTGGAGCACTCCTTGAAAACTTTACCGTGTCTGAGATAATGAAAGGTTATCAGAACGCAGGCAGAGAACCTTATTTGTATTTTTACCGTGATCGTGATGCTAAAGAAATTGACGTTATTATGGAAGGTGACGGAAAGCTTTGTCCGTTAGAAATCAAAAAGACTGCCACACCCGATAAGCGCATCGTTCGCACGTTTAGTGTGATTGATAAATCCCCTCTGCAACTTGGAACAGGAGCCGTTCTTTGTATGTCGGAGCAATTCGGTGCATTCGATAGACATACTCTTATCGTGCCGATATGGGTGATTTAAGTTATTAACGGTTTTATGGGCAACGAGAAAGATACTTTTGTTTTGAGTATGAATTCGAGCCCTCGCATAAAACTGAAAATCATCCGCGAAGCGGATACCTTTACTTCTTCACTATTCACTATTACTTATTACTTCCGCCAAAATCGACGGTAGAGAACAGTGAAAAGTGAAGAGTTAAAAGTTAAAAGTGAAAAAGTAAAAACAACAACCTTCTGTCGAAGATTGTTGTTTTTTGCCATAAACGAGTGAAAAGGTCAAAAACCGAGGTAAAACTGAAGAAAAGGTCAACTTTTTCCTCTGCTGCCTTCTCGACAAATTGGAATTTGATTGTATGCATCACAAATAGTGATTAAATATTTTTCTAAAATCTGATGCAGTATTATACTTTTTGGCTCGAACTTTCTTGTCTTTTTGAGTTTCGTCAATTATTTTCATATGTAAGACCAGCCGAGATGTTTTTAAAAACTCAATCTCTATTGAAAAAGAAGGATTAAAGTGAAACATAAAAAACATATCTTTTTCGTTTGCTGTAGAGAGCAAATAGTAATTACCATTTTCGTCAATAATTCTGTATTTTCTCTTTCCGACTGCCGCTCCAACTCGGTTTTTAAATCTGAATGTATCATCTTGCTCGATTTTAAAAAATTTGATAGTTATTTGTTCAATATTTCTATTTTTTATATCCTTTTTGGCTTTACAATAAAGAATTAACAACGGAAGTGAAAAGCAATAAATAACGAGGAATAGGACGGGAATAATCCAAATGAAACCATTCGCATTACCAAAGGCAATGGTTGCAACAAGACTAATGACAAATAAAACAGATACGATTAAAAGCCAACTAAGATAATCTGAAAAGAAAGTGCGAATGACACTTTTGTATTGTTTGCTCATTTTATCCTCCTTTACCAAAAGATGCGTTCGTCAAATTCTTATTTATCGGTGAGTTTATTATACCACACTATCGTAAATAAATCAAGGCGTAAGCCTTGTATATCATCAAGCCGCAGGAAAATGCACGCTGGCGCGTGATGAGATACAAGGGCGGCGAGCCGCCCTTGATGATATACCGCCTTGCGGCGGATGATATGCCAAGCCTGCGGCTTGGATAAACAAAAAAGATATTTTCGGCAGTTTTGCGTATGAATTCGAACTCTAGTAAAATATAATGCTTTTCGACTAAAGGGAGAAAAGCTTCATTAGCACTTCTTCACTATTCACTATTACTTATTACCTAATCGACAAGTTTCGAAAGAGAAGAGTGAAAAGTGAAGAGTTAATAGTGAAAAAGTAAAATCGACAAGTCTCTGTCGA
>SVND01000004.1 GCA_015067075.1 Oscillospiraceae bacterium | reverse complement strand
ATTAAACTTTTCTTCGGTAGGCATAAACATACAGTGTTTGTAAATCTCATATGTTTGTAAAATATCGTTCTTGTGAGTTAATTCTATTAGGTTCATTGCACGCACCTACAAATTCTTATTTATCGGTGAGTTTATTATATCACGCTATCGTAAATAAATCAAGGCATAATCCTTGTATATCATCCGCAACTTGTTGCGGTATATCATCAAGCCGCAGGCAAGATGCACGCTGGCGCGTGATGAGATCCAACCCCACAGGGGCTGATGATATACACCACGCTTCGCGCGGTGATGATATGCCAAGCCTGCGGCTTGGATAAACAAAAAAGATATTTTTGCCGTTTTCGCGTATGAATTCGAACTCCCGCAATAAATTCAAATCATCCGCAAAGCGGATACCTTTACTTCTTCACTATTCACTATTACTTATTACCTAATCGACAAGTTTCGAAAGAGAAGAGTGAAAAGTGAAGAGTTAATAGTGAAAAAGTAAAATCGACAAGTCTCTGTCGAAACTTGTCGATTTTTGGCGGAGAGTTAGGGATTCGAACCCTAGGTACTTTCGTACACAGCATTTCGAGTGCTGCACCTTCGACCACTCGGACAACTCTCCGTTTACACAATATTGATATAATATCATATTTTCTTAAATAAATCAAGCACTTTTTTAAAAAAATACGCTGAATCGTTTTTTACTTCATATCCTTCATTAAAAATCATATTATTTATTGAATATTTTTGCAGGGGAGTATCAAGTGAAAAAGAGACTATTGCATATTTTTTTACTGCTTGTAACCGTGACGGCGGTGACGTTGTCGTCACAAATATCGGCAGCTGTACGGGAAACGGTTTCCTTCTGTATAGCTACGCTCGTGCCGTCGCTTTTTCCGTTTCTGGTTTTATCAAAGCTGCTTATTTCAAGCGGTTTTTGCGCGAGCCTTGGCAGAGTGATGTCGCCGCTTACGACGCGTATATTGGGCTTGTCGGCTGATTGCAGCGGCGTTTTTGCCGTAGGGCTCATTTCAGGCTATCCCGTAGGGGCGTTGTCGGCAGTTGAGCTTTTAAAAAACGGCAGATGCACGAGGGAAGAAGCACAGCACCTTTTGTATTTTTGTAATAATTGCGGTCCTGCGTTTATGATAGGCGCTGTGGGCGGAATATTTTCAAGCGTAAAAACAGGGCTTGTCCTTTGGCTGATACAGCTCGCATCCGTTATGCTGACAGCGTTGATATTCAATATTATACGGCGCGGCGGAAAACAGGAAAAGCCTTCGCGTATGAATGACGATACGTCCTTTGACGTGACAAGCGCTGTCCGTGCCTGCATAAGCTCGATGGCTGTAATATGCGCGTTTGCGGCATTTTTTTCGGCAATATGCGGAATATTGCGCGCCACAAATTTTTTTGGCGTGATGCATCTGTTGGGAAAAGTCTTATCGGGAGAGCTTCTTTTATGCACAGAAAAGCTCATATACGGACTTTTGGAGGTAACCTTGGCTGTCAGCGTTCATGCGAAAAACACACCGATGCTGCTTGCGGCAACAGCATTCGCCTGCACCTTTGGCGGTGCATCCGTTCATATGCAAACTGCCGCCGTTTGCGCAGGAAGCGGACTTTCAATCAAAAAATACGTTGCCTTGAAGCTGATACAGGGCGCGGTGGCTTTTGTCTTAACGCTTGCTTTATGTTACGCAGTATAAAACTAAAAAAATCCCGATGCGATATGCATTCGCATCGTTCTAAAGGACAGTTTTCAAAATACGGCATACCTCTTTCGAGATGTGCCGTATTTTGCATTTGTGGACGCAAATGCAGTGCTTCGTATGCCTTAATTAAAGACCACAACAAAATTAAAGTTATTTTACTATGCGAAAAGTTCGCAAAAAACAAGGCTCTCTTGTGTAAAGGGAGCTGTCAGCGAAGCTGACTGAGGGATTGTTCTACGAGCTGATCAATATATTCGCAAACACCCCAAAAGTTTTTATGTATTTCCGTATTTGGTATTCTTACAACCGTCAATCCATATTCTTCAAGAAAAGCTGTTCTTTCTTCATCGTATTGCTTTCCTTCTTCCGTATAATGGTCCGAGCCGTCAAGCTCTATGACGAGCTTTGCCTCTGCGCAGTAAAAATCTGCGATATACCTTCCGAGAACCTTTTGTCGAGAAAAACGGACAGGATAGGTGTGCAAAAAATCATACCAAAGATGTTTTTCTTCTTTGGTCATATTCTTTCGCAGCATTTTTACGGACTTGTGCATACACAAGGGAGGCTTTTGTTGCTTGCATTTCAATATTTCCCGATAAATTGGAATTGGTCAGTTGAATTTTTCAACAAACACTTTGCAATGATTTTGCAAAAACTTAAACACAAGTATTCCTAATAAAACTCCTGTCGTATTCAGTATTAAGTCATCTATGTCCGTTCCCCTTGTTAAGAACAACTGGCAGATTTCAATGAACAAAGAAGAACTAAAACCAATAAGTATTGTTTGTTTGATTGACGTTTTCCATAACAACGGAATTATCAATCCAAAAGGAATAAACAATATGATGTTGCCTAAAAAGTTAATCAAGAAATAATTTATATAACCATTAACAAACACTTCTTGATAGGTTTCGAACAACACCTTAAAAGGAATTAAATTTGTTTTGTGAATACCACTCTGTACAATATTAAAACCATTCACACCCGTCTCAAACTTAGGGATAATGGTTTGAGATGCTAAACCAACTAAGAAAATAACAAATGCGAACAATGTTATTTCATGAAACCAGTTTGTTTTAACTTTTTTTGTTTTACAAAACACTAACCTTCCAATTAGATATATAGGAACCGCAATCATCATATACGGTATCATATTTATCACATATCTTATTATTGCGCTCATTTTATTTTCTCCTCCCTCAAATTCTTATTTATCTGTCTGATTTATCAAATGAATCAAGTTTAGTCCCTACCTATTATAATACAAAAACCGCAGAAAATCAATCTGCGGTTTCTGATTTTTCCGTCGGTAGGTAATGTACTCCAAAAACTGTCCTTTAGAGTACCGTTCTATCGCATCGGGATTTTTTGGAGCTGATAACCGGAGTTGAACCGGTGACCTCATCCTTACCAAGGATGCGCTCTACCTACTGAGCTATATCAGCAAAAAAATGGCGACCCGGAAGAGACTCGAACTCTCGACCTCTAGCGTGACAGGCTAGCGTTCTAACCAGCTGAACTACCGGGCCGCATTTAAGCGGAACAAGTATTAACTTGTTGCAAGCTTAGCTTGCTGAAATATTATATACTAAATTTTTCGCCGTGTCAAGAGTTTTTTTAGGATTTTTTAAAAAAATAATTTTGAACGGCGATTTGAGCCTCGTGTAATGTCTTTTATGTATTTAATAAATAAAATAATATGTGATTTGCTCTTGAAAATAAAGGCGTAATATGCTATAATACGAAGGATAAAATAGGCTTATTTTCGGAATGTGTGAAAAAAACGAAAATATCCGTTTTATTTGCGGAGAAATCGCATAAAATACGTTAAATTTTTACGAAGAGTAATAAGAATAGGAGAGCATTCAAATGACAACACAGGAAGTATTTCAAATCTTAAAAAGAGATTCCATCTCTATTTTTTCCGAAGAGGGACTCAAGGAAAAGCTTGAAAGCGGCAAGCGCCTTAAGATAAAGCTTGGAGCAGACCCGTCACGTCCCGACCTTCATCTCGGTCATTCCGTCGTTTTGCGCAAGCTTAAAATGCTTCAGGATCTCGGCCACGAGATAATTTTCGTTATCGGTGACTTTACAGGTATGATAGGTGACCCGTCGGGCAAGAGCAAAACGCGCAAGCCCCTCACCTTTGAAGAAACAAGACGCAACGGAAAGACATACATGGATCAGGTCGCAAAGATCCTTGATCCCGAAAAGACAACTATCGTTTACAATTCCGATTGGCTGGGAAAGATGACCTTTGCCGACGTTTTACAGCTTGCAGGTAAGTACACTGTAGCCCGTATCATGGAGCGTGACGATTTTGCAAAGAGATTTGCTGAAAATCAGGCTATCGGCGTTCATGAAATGCTTTATCCCCTTATGCAGGGCTACGACTCCGTCGCCCTTCATGCAGACATCGAGGTCGGCGGCTCTGACCAGACGTTCAATCTTCTTGTGGGCCGTGAGCTTCAGCGTGACTACGGACAAGCTCCTCAAGAGGTCATCACATTCCCCCTTCTTCCCGGTCTTGACGGCGTAGAAAAGATGAGTAAGTCCCTTGACAACTATATCGGCGTTGACGAAGAGCCGGGCCTTATGTTTGAAAAGGCGATGAAGGTTCCCGATACGCTTATCGAGGATTATTTCCGCCTTACAACAGATATGGCTGAAAGCGAATACAAGAGCCTCATGGCTGAAGATATCCGCAAGGCACACTTTGCTTACGCTCGCGAGATAGTCAGAATGTACCACGGCGAGCAGGCGGCTGATGAAGCTGAAAAGAGATACAACGAGGTCGCAAAGGGCGGCATTCCGCAGAATATTGCAACCGTAACATTGCCCAAGGAGCCTATCGGCATCATCGCTCTCGTTGCAGCTGCAGGACTTGCACCCTCCAACTCCGAGGCGCGCAGACTTATTCAGGGCGGCGGCATCAAGCTTGACAACAAGCAGGTAACGGATACGAAGCTTACTATCGAAGGCGTTGACGAGATAGTCGTAAGCAAAGGAAAAAATAAATTTGTAAAGGTTATATTTGCATAATGCTGTCAGAAAATAGACAAAAGCAATATATAAAAATGCGCCGTGAGCTTATCTCTCGCGAGTTTTCCAAGCTCAACTCCATGCAGCGCAGTGCCGTTTTGCATACGGAAGGTCCGCTTCTTGTCCTTGCAGGCGCAGGAAGCGGTAAAACTACCGTGCTTGTAAACCGTGTTGCCAATATTTTGCGTTACGGTAAAGCGGCTCAAAGCGAACGTGTGCCGAGCTACGTCGGTGACGATGAATTCATGCTTTTGGAGGGCTACTATACTGGGCAGACGAAGCTTTCCGAGGAGGAAAAGCAGTACCTTCTCGGTCTTGACGTGCCAAAGCCCTACAACGTGCTTGCTATCACGTTTACAAACAAGGCGGCAGGGGAAATGCGTGAGCGTCTTGACAAAATGATGGGTGAGGGCGCGCTTGATATGTGGGCGTGCACCTTTCACTCCATGTGCGTGCGCATTTTACACCGTGAGATAGAGCGCCTTGGCTTTAAAAAGGATTTTACAATTTACGATACGGACGACTCGCAAAGAGTGCTTAAATCCATACTCAAGGATTTTGACCTTGACGATAAAAATATGTCGCCCAAGATGATACACAGCGTTATCGGCAGGGCGAAGGACTCCATGCTTTCACCTGAGCGTTTTGCCGAGATAAACGGCAGAGAGTACCGAATGGGTACTATCGCGAAGGTGTATGAGGAGTATCAAAAGCGGCTTAAGGCGGCAAATGCTCTCGATTTTGACGACCTTATCTACTTTACGGTGAAGCTTTTCAGCGAATGCGAGGAAGTAAGAGAGTATTACAGCAGAAGATTTAAGTATATTTTAGTTGATGAGTATCAGGATACGAGCCGAGCTCAGCATAAGCTTGTAAAGCTTTTAACGGGTGAGCAATGCAATATATGCGTCGTGGGCGACGATGACCAGAGCATATATAGCTTCCGCGGCGCGGTGGTTGAAAATATCCTCGGCTTTGACGGCGACTTTGACGGTGTAAAGGTCATCCGTCTTGAACAAAATTACCGTTCGACGCAGAATATTCTCGACGCGGCAAACGCTATCATAAGCAAAAACAGCAGCCGCCACGAGAAAAAGCTTTGGACTGAAAATGAAAAGGGAGAAAAGATAACCTTTTATGAAGCGGAAAACAATATGGGCGAGGAAAGCTTTATCGCGGACACGATTTTTGACGGTGTCGCGGAGCAAGGAAGAAGATATTCCGACTACGCTATTTTGTACCGCGTCAACGCACAGGGCAACTCCATAGAAAAAGCCCTTGCGAGAATGTCCATTCCTTACAGGATAATCGGCGGCACACGCTTTTATGAGCGCAAGGAAATAAAGGATGCCGTTGCGTACCTGTCCGTCGTGCATAATACGGCTGACAACGTGCGACTTCGCCGCATCATAAACGAGCCTGCAAGGGGCATAGGCGCCACATCCATCGACAAAGTGGAGGGCATTGCAAACTCGATAGATACGTCCATGATGGCTGTAATGCGCACCGCAAGCGATTTTCCTGAGCTTTCCCGCACGTCGTCAAAGCTTACGGCGTTTGCCGATATGATAGACAGCCTGCGTGAAAAGGCGAAGGAGATGACGCTGGGTGAGCTTTTTGCGGAGCTTTTGGAGAAAACGGGCTATATAACGTCGCTCATTGCGGAAAACTCTCCCGAATCAAAGGAACGGATCGACAACCTTAACGAGCTTCGCTCCAATATGATAGGGTACGAGCAGGAAACGGCTGAAACGGGGCTTCCCAGATTTTTGGAGGAGATCGCGCTGTTTTCATCAATTGATAATTACGATGCAGATTCCGACGCCGTCGTGCTCATGACTATACACAGTGCAAAGGGCCTTGAATTCCCCGTGGTATTTATTCCCGGAATGGAGGACGGACTGTTTCCGAGTATGCAATCCGTTTCCGAAAAGGAAGGCGTTGAGGAGGAGCGCAGGCTTGCCTACGTTGCCTTTACGAGAGCGAAGGAAAAGCTGTACGTTATCTACGCCGATGAAAGACTTCTTTTCGGAAGCACAACTTATCAAAAGCGTTCAAGATTTTTAGAAGACGTTCCAGGATACGTTGTGGATATGCCGCGGAAAAAGCGCGCAAAGCGACGGGGCGAGGCGATGTTTGACGATTATGCATCAGGCTTTGACTTTACATATTCGCAAACGAGACCGAAAACACAATCGGAGCTGTACGAATCGCAGCTTCCGAAAAAACAGCCAAAGGTGCAGTCGGTCGCCTTCGAGGTTGGCGATCGCGTAATGCACAAGGCGTTCGGTCAAGGCTTTATCCTTTCTGTAAAGCCTATGGGCAGCGACGCAATGCTTGAGGTCGCCTTTGACAACAGCGGAACGAAAAAGCTTATGGCAAATTATGCGAAGCTTGAAAAAATATAAGCAAAAGGAAATGATACAGATATGATTAGCACGCTTTCAACGGCGTTCATGCTGATTTCGGGAGTTGTCTCGCTGATACTTCCCATAGCGGGCATGGTGTGGATATTGTATAAGGGACGCGGCTCAGCGTACGTATCGCTGGGCGGTGCGGCAACGCATTTTCTTGTACAGAATATGCTTGTGTCCGTGGCGATAACGCTGTTTTTATATTGGCTTCCCCATGTGTTCAAGGGTTCGCCGAAGCTTGGTGAAAATGAAATGATGCCAAGCGTATTTGGCGAAAATATGCTCATGCATGAGGTCACGGCAACGGCAATGCTCGTTGTGCTTGAGGTGCTGTTCATCTTCCTTGCCATGAAGGTCGGCTTTCAGGGTAAAAGAACGGGCGTTTCCGCCATTGCCTACGGCTTTGGATACGCAATATCGGCGACGTTTTTCAACTGCGCCATAAAATCTATCCAGTATTTTGCCGTGTGCCATAATATAAATACTATCGGCGCAGACGCTTACGTTGAGCTTTCGGGACAGACAGCGGCGCAGGCGGCAGGTGCTACGGAGCAGAGTATTGCGGCGGCGCGGGAAAATGCAAAAGCAATAATAGATGCTTTTTCGAGCGCAGAGCCCGTTCAGTTTTTGTATCCGCTTTTAAATGCGGTGCTTTTGACTGTCGGCGCAGTTTCCATGGCGATAATCATATTCGTCGCAGTTTTTAACAAAAAGATATATTTTGCGGCTGTTGCGCTGGTGCTTGAAGCGGCTTGCAAGATACCTCTTGTGTTCAAAAGCACGACGACGACACAGATGTTCAATTGGTGGATAGATATCGCAGTTACCGTTGCAACCGCAGTTTTTGCTGTGGCGGCATGGTATATTGCGAAGAATAACGGATTCAATATACAGATAGAGCCTGAAAAGAAGTTCAAGTATGAGGGCTCAACGGTGCTGGGACGCAGACATAAATAGGCGTCCCGAGAGGACATTAAAATGGATGCATATGAAAGGTCCCCGAAGGAAATAGAACTTAAGATAAAGCTCAATCGCCGTAAAGCTCAGCAGAAAAAGCGCCGCAAACAGATAATAGTTGTTTCCGCGCTGCTTTTCATCGCGGTTGTGATAATGCTTGCCGTTGCCATAAATGCGGCAAAACCGAAGCCCTATCTTATCTACAAGGAAAACGGACTTTACGGCTTGCTTGCCGACGACGGTAAAAAGCTGTGCGATGCCCGATATTCGCAGATAGGAGAGGAGTCGGAGGGCGCTGTTTCGGTTTGCGCTGACGGCAGATACGGATGGATAACCACCAAGGGTGAGGTGCTGATTGCCGCGCAGTATCACGAGACGGGATACTTTTCGGAGGGACTTGCGCCTGTGCGCTTGGGCAGTAAATGGGGCTATATAAATAAGAGGGGCGCATATGCCATATCGCCTCAGTTTGATACGGCATCCGATTTTTCCGACGGCTTTGCCGTCACGTCGGCTGACGGTAAATACAGATTTATCAAGACTGACGGCAAGTCCCTGACAGATCACAGCTTTGAAAATGCCCGTGCCTTTGCAAAAAACGGGCTTGCGGCAGTGAAGCTGGGCGGAAAATGGGGCTTTATTGATAAAAAAGGGAAGACGGTCATTGAGTGCAAATACGATGACGTATCTGATTTTTGGGAAAATGAGCTTGCAGCAGTAACGCTGGGCGGAAGTGTCGGCGTTATAAACGACAAAGGCGAAACGGTGATAACACCGCAATATACGGGTATTGAGCCGTACAGTGACGGCGAGGGAAATTATGACCCGTCCGTGCTTTGCATCTACAATTCCGACAAGGCAGGGCTTTGCGACAAAAGCGGCAAGCTGCTTTTACCTGCCACCGTGTTTTACAGTGCGCGCGCTGTAGCAGAAGGCGTTTACTGCGTATATGACGGCGAAATGTGGCTTTTGGTTGACGGTATCGGCGCGCAGATAGGCAACGTCGCATCTGAGCGTGAGCTTATTTTCCACGACGGACTTGCTCTTTTTGAGGATGGCGGACGCTTAGGCTATACCGATATAAACGGTAACGCCGTTATAGATGCAATGTACGGCGATGCAACACCCTTTGAAAATAAGCGCGCGACTGTGTGCGCCGACGGAAAGTACGGCGTTATGGATAACGCGGGCGCATATATTATTCCGCCGCAGTTTGAGCTGCTTTGCGACGGCGGCGAAATAAAATATATTTACAAGCAAAACGGACTTTACGGCTATTGCAATGACAAAGGTGAGCCTGTTATTACGGCAAGATACACCCACGCCGAGCCCTTCGTGGACGGCAAGGCTGTGGTGTGCGAAAACGGCGATTATTACGTGATAAACAAAAAGGGCAAACAGCTCAGCGAGGATTTTTTGGAGATAATAAGACCATGACGGTGAAAAGCGCAATAAAAACTGCATATACGGCGTATCCGAAAATGGAAACGGCTGATTTTGTAAAGCTTTTGTACCAAAGCGAGTTTGGCTGTAAGCACATGGTAAATGACGAGGAAAAAATGCTCCGTCAGCTTGAAAATGAGCTTGCCTCGTGCGAAGCGAACGAAAAGGAAAAGCCCTTTGAGTATATCGGCGGCGGTCATTGCAGAATGAATTTAAAAAGCGCCGCAGTAAGATGTATTTCTGCACCGACTATAGTTAAAATGATGATGTATACGGCGGAAAAAGCACGGGGCACAGAGCTCGGTTTTAAAATAAAGCTCAATGTGCTTTTGAGTATGTGCAAAAACGGCGATATAGATGCTGAAATTGATGAAAATGAGCTTGCAAAGCTGACGCAGAGCTTGCCGGTGGCGCATAGCGAGGGCTATAGAAAAAGCTACGAACCCCATTATAGAGTGGTAAGTGAGGTCTTTGCGGAGTTTTTTGAGGTGTTTTGCGCCGTTGAAGCTATGTACAGAACGCGGAAAATGTTTTTCGCCATGGCTATAGACGGAATGAGCGCCAGCGGTAAAAGTAGCTTTGCGCAAGTGCTTTGTCAAATATACGATTGCAATATTTTTCATACCGACGATTACTTTTTGCCGTCGGAGAGAAAAACGAAGGCGCGCTTGGCGCAGGCGGGCGGCAACGTTGACTACGAGCGCATAAAGACGGAAATAATTGATAAGCTGAATGCGCCCTTTGAATACGAAACGGCGAAATTTGATTGCCAAACACAAAAGCTTGGAGAATATGAAGCACAGGAGAAAAAACGGCTTACGCTTTTGGAGGGCGTATACAGTATGCACCCTGTCTTTGGGGATGTCTACGACGTAAAGCTTTTTATGGAAACCTCGCCCATGACGCAGGAAAGGCGCATAAAAAAGAGGAGCGGAGAAAAGCTTTGGAAAAGATTTCGCGACGAATGGATACCGCTTGAAAATAATTATTTTAATACATATAATATAGAGCATGATTGTATACATATATATACATGAGAAAGGCAATTGCTATGGAATATTCGGCAAACGAAAAAAAAGCATTGGAGATAGTAGTGAACGGAGAAAAATATCTGCGTCACGCCATAAAGACTCATTACGTTACGGTGGGCGAAAATTATCTTGATATCGTTGAAAAATATGTGAAGGATATTTACAGAGAAGGTGATATTCTTTCTATAAGCGAAAAGATAATCGCTTTGTGTCAGGGCAGAGTTATTTATAAAAAGGATATAAAGCTGTCTGCAATGGCGAAATTCCTTTGCAGATTTGTCAACGTCACTCCCGCGGGGGAGGCCGTTGGCAACCCTTATAAAATGCAGATAGCCATTGACCTTTGCGGCAGATTCAAGGTGCTTTACGCCGCTATCGCCGCAGGTATCGGCAAGGTGTTTAAGAAAAAAGGTATATTTTATAAAATAGTTGGCGAGGAGGTCATCGGGCTTGACGGATTTTGCGACGATGCTTTCGATGATTATCTCGAAATGGGCATTCTTATACCGAATGAGCCTGACAGAGTATGCCGCGAGATACACTCGGCGCTTGGCATTTCCTGCATGATAGTTGATGCAAACGACCTTACGGTCGATATATTGGGTAAAAGCGATGACCTTGCAGAGAGTAAGGATTTTTACTGTGCGCTTATTAAGGATAACCCTGCAGGTCAGGCAAATCAGCAAACTCCGCTGATCCTTATTCATAAGGAAAAATAAAGGTAGGTGTAAAAAATGAAGGTGCTCGTTCTTTCACTGTCGACAGGTGCGGGACATAACTCCTGTGCCAACGCCATAGTGGATTGCTTCAGAAAAAAGAATGTGCAATGTGATTTTTTAGATGCGTATAAGTACATCAGTCCGCTTTTGGATAAAACGGTCACAAAGGGCTACCGTATTACGTCGGAGCATCTGAGTAAAGGCTTTGGCTTTGTTTACGGACTTCAGGAAAAGCCGAAGACGGACGGCGAAGCCGCAATAGCTGTTATAACAAATTCACCCTTTGCGACAAAGCTTTTGCAATACATAAATGAATACAAGCCTGATGCAATAATAACTACTCATGTTTTCGTGGGACTTATGCTTGAAGCGCTAAAGCGCCGAAAGGAGCTTAGCGTGCCGTGTATCGGTGTCATAACGGATTATACTATCCATCCGTTTTTCGATTGCCTTCATTCCTTTGACTATATCGTTTTGGCAAACGAGCTTTTGAAGGACAGGGCAAGAAGAAAAGGGCTTGATGAAAAAGTGCTGTTATCCTTTGGAATTCCTATCCGCTCGCAATTTACGGAGCCGATGGACAGAGAAACAGCCCTTGAAAAGCTGGGAATAAAAACGGAAAAACCGATCATACTGCTTATGAACGGCGGATACGGCATAGGAAGGCTTGACAAAATGGTAAAAGCACTTGACAGCGCGCAGGGTGATTTTGAAATGATGACCGTTTGCGGTAAAAATGAAAGAGTCAAGGCGCAGATAGATGAGCTTGAAACGACACACAAGCTGTATAATTACGGTTTTTGCACTAATATGGACGTGATAATGAGCGCGTGCTATGCGATCGTGTCAAAGCCGGGCGGACTTACAACGTCGGAGGCGCTTGCAAAGGAGCTTCCGATGCTGATAATAAATCCCATTCCCGGGCAAGAGGAGCGAAACGCAGAGTTTCTGCTCAATACGGGATGTGCAATGCGCGTAACGAAGACGTTCCCCTTGGAGGAAGCGGCGTACTTTTTGCTTCACAGCAAGGAGCGTGCGGCGCAGATGAAGCAGAGCATCGCGGCGATAAAAAAGCCCAACGCTACGCAGAAGCTTTGCGATTTTACAATAGATCTTATAAAATAAAGGAGATAAAATTATGAGCAAGATAAGAGTAACAGTTTGGCATGAAAATATGCATGAAAAAACAGACCCCAGAGTTTTGGCGCTGTATCCCAACGGAATTCACGGAACGATAAAGGGATTTTTAGATGAAAATGAGGATATGGAGGTTCGTGCCTGCACGCTGGACGATCCCGATCAGGGACTTTCCGATGAGATCCTTGATAACACAGACGTTCTTATTTGGTGGGGACATATGGGCCATGCTCTTGTAAATGACGACAGAGTGCAGAAGGTCTACGACCGCGTACAGGACGGTATGGGACTTATCGCCCTTCACTCTGCTCACGGCTCAAAGATATTTGCAAAGCTTCTCGGCACGCGCGCATGGGGAATTACATGGCGTGAGTCTGACGACCGTTCACTTGTCTGGGTCGTTGAGCCTAACCATCCCATCGCCGCAGGTCTCGGCAGATATATCGAGCTTGAAAAGGAAGAAATGTACGGCGAGCCGTTGCAGTTTCCGCGTCCCGATGAAATCGTATTCATCAGCTGGTTTGAGGGCGGCGAGGTAATGCGAAGCGGTCTTACGTATTTCCGCGGCAACGGCAGAATATTCTACTTCCAGCCGGGCCATGAAACATATCCCTCCTATAATAACCCCGACGTTCGCAAGGTTATAACGAACGCCGTAAGATGGGCAAACGCAGGTACTAAGCCTCAACAGCCCCTTAACTGCCCCCCTCCCGTTGCACCTATCGCACCAAAGAATAAATAAAATAGATGGATCGTATAAGATTTTGGAATCATAACTCCGTGTACTATCCCTATGTAGAAAAAAGTATTGGGGATAAGGCGGATGTACTTGATATTGGCTGTGGAGACGGCGAGCTTGCGAGGTTTTTATCTGATAAGGAAAGATATGTTATTGGATTGGACATATCCGATGAATGTATAACTAAAGCGCAGGAACTTACCGGCGAAACGGAAAAGATCAAATACGTTAACTGTTCTTTTGAAAAGTTTGATGCAAAAGGAAGGCTCTTTGATGCAGTTGTTTTTGTCGCATCCATTCACCATATGGATATGGAAAAGGCTATTGTAAAAGCAAAAGCACTTTTGCGTGAAAATGGCAAGCTCGTGATAGTAGGAATTGCCGCACCTTCAAGCCTTGTCGACTGGATGGTTGAAGCGCTTCGCATAATACCGTGCAAGATAGGCTCGGCATTTCATAGAATGCAAAGTTCTGAAAAACTTAATATTCCAACATCTTATACGGTTTTAAAAATGTCAAAAATAAGAAAAATTGTTTCGGCAGTTATTCCGAAGGCGAGGCTTAAATACGGACTATATTACCGATATATCCTTACATGGGAAAACAAGAATAAATAAAGGAAGATAAAAAATGAAAAGAAAGATTTCGATTTTGATTGCCGTTATAGCCATAGCGATGTTAGCGTTTGCCGCTTGCGGAAACGAACAAGCTGACGATGTGATACCGACACCGACCGTAGCGGAAACGCAAGAGCCTTCGTCGCCTACGCCTACGGAAAAACCCACACCTACGGAAAAGCCGACACCGACGGAAGTGCCTTATTGGACAATAGGCACGCCCACACCCATGCCGACGGAATTTCCCGAGTATACGGAGCAGGAGAAAAATGATTATATAAACGGCTTTAAGGCTGATACGGTGCTTACAGTTTCCGAAACGAAAAACGAGCTTGGACTTGATGCCTTTGGCGTTGAATGGGATCCGCATTTTTGGCGAAGCTACAATCTTTTGAGCATGGACGACGATTTTAACGTATCGACAGTCGGAGAAAAGGATTGGGCGCTTATTGCCGAAAGAGCCCGTGAGCTCGGTATCCAAAAGATACGCATTATGACTTTGCCAGGCTGGTACGAGCCGAAAAACGATAATGACGACCCGTTTGTAACTGATTTTGACGCGTTTGCGTTTGAGAGCGAGCATTTCAACAGCATTTACCGCGAGCTTCTCGTTGCAGAGCAGCTTGGTATTGACGTAAACCTTACCTTCTGGGGCGCTGATTACGAAACGACTTCGTGGATGGCGTTTAACGGAGTAAACGATTGGATAACTGCACCTAACGATCCCGACGAGTATGCGGAAAACGTGTGTGCGCTTTTGAAGTATCTGTTTGACGAAAAGGGCTTGACCTGCATTAAGGAGATAACGGTGCATAACGAGCCTGATTGGGCGTTCAAATCGACGGGAAATAAAGTCGATTTTTCATATTACGTTAAGGTCTGCAAAAATCTTAATGAGCGCCTTATAAATGAAGGCTTGCGCGATAAGGTAAAGCTTGTTCTTTCCGACGACACGTTCAATAAAGATTGGCTTACCAAGAGCGTAATCGAGCTTTATGAAATCGCAGACGGCTTTAACTCCCATTGCTATGTTTTCGGCGATGAAAACTCCTATAAGGAAATGTATAATTGGGCTGCTGCAAACAACGAGATCGTGGATGCCTTTGCATCGAAAGTGCCGTATACCCATAACGAGTTCGGCGGAAATAAGCTTCTCGGCGCATATCATCAGGGCGATATCGACCAATATGAGCGCGGCGTATACTATGCAAGACTCAGCAATGCATTTATGAACGCAGGCTCAAACGGAATGCTCCATTGGGAATATTTCGATATGTATTATTATAGCGGCGACAGAGATGAAGCTGTAATGTCCTTGGGACTTTTCCAATATGTAGACAAGGGCTGGGCTGTAAGACCGTTTTACCATTCTTGGGGACTTATTATGAAGTATACACGCCCGGGCTCCGACGTATTTCCCATGGTCAGCGACAGCGACGACGTATGCGCAACGGCATATCGCACGGAAAACGGCGAATGGTCATACGTTGTGGTCAATTCCGACAGAGCTAATGCAAGATCCATTCGCATCGACAATGTAAACGCCGACGAGCTTAAAATGAACGTACACCTTTATTCGCGTTCTACGGTAACGGAAAGCGATAAGGTGATCGAGGCATCGGCTCGTGCATATGAAAAGGACGGCTCTGTATATATCGAGATCCCTGCTTATTCCTTTGTAATGCTGACGGAGCTCAGATAACAGGAATTATCTCTATATAATAGGGTACAATAAAGGATAAAACAATG
Source organism: Oscillospiraceae bacterium (assembly GCA_015067075.1). Classification (GTDB taxonomy): domain Bacteria; phylum Bacillota; class Clostridia; order Oscillospirales; family SIG530; genus SIG530. The sequence goes on along the minus strand of SVND01000004.1, from coordinate 56,068 downwards.
GAAATCAGTAAATTGGACGCGTCACAGCGAGGTATGCTTTCCTTGGCATACCTCGGTGATGCGGTATATGAGCTTTTGGTGCGCGAGCATCTGATGGCGGATAAAAATTTCCGACCGAATAAGCTCAACGCGCAGGCACGCCGTTTTGTTACGGCGAATGCTCAGGCGAAGGCCGTGGAATATGTGGAGCTTACAAAGGAAGAGGCTGATATATTCCGCAGGGCAAAAAACTCAAAGCCGCAATCTGTGCCGAAAAGCACGGAGATCGGCGTATACAAAACGGCTACAGGGCTTGAGGCTGTTTTCGGCTATCTCCATTTGACAGGTCAGCATCAGCGTATACATACTCTCTTTGAACAGATACTGTCACATATCGAAGAAAAGAAAGACGGAGAATAGCCATATGAAAAAAAGGACGACGGATATACTCATAATGATCTTAGGTGGGATGCTCTACGGAATTGCGTTCAATTTGTTTTTGAGCGACAATCAGATCGCACCGGGCGGTATATCGGGATTGTCCTTGGCGCTGAATTATATATTGAAAATACCGACGGGTATTATATCACTTTGCCTGAACTTGCCCTTGCTTTTTTTCGCAATGCGGTATATAGGCGGCGATTTTGTGGTAAAAACGCTGATAGCAACTGCATCACTTTCGCTGTCAATAGATGCTATGAGCTTTTTACCGTGTATAACGGGCGATCCGCTCATTGCGGCGCTGTTCGGCGGCGTACTTATGGGCGTAGGACTGTCTCTTACCTATATGCGCGGCGCAAGCACAGGTGGTATTGATATAATCGCAAAGCTCATACAAAAAAGAGCGCCCCATATATCCTACGGAACGCTTCTTTTCGCCATTGACGTTGCAATAATATTGACAGCGGCGTTGATATTTCAAAATATAACAACCGTTTTTTACGCCGCTATAGCCGTTTTCGTATCGACCAAAGCTGTGGACACAGCGCTTACGGGAATGAATACGGGAAAGGTAGCCTTCGTGTTTTCCCGTAGGGCTAATAGCATAGCGAAAGCTGTTATGACGGAGCTTGAGCGCGGCGTTACTATGCTGAAAAGCATCGGCGGATATTCAGGCGAGGAAAAAACGGTTTTGCTTTGCGCTGTAAGACCGCATCAGATATACAAGCTTCGCTCCATCGTCAGTGAAATAGACGGGGATGCGTTTGTGATATTTACTGACGCGTCTCAGGTGCTTGGCGAGGGCTTTACGGAAAAAGCGTAAAGAAAAACAGCGCCCTTGAAAAGGCGCTGTAAGATGTAAGGGAAAATTAAAACTCTTTTATGTCAAGAAGAGCCTTCTTGATTGCTGCCAATGCTTCGGGATCCTTTTCCTTAGCAAGAGCATAGCGAAGAGCGTCGTTGGACTTGGGGATACCCATCTCACCGAGAACTTCAGAAGCGGCAATGCGGACTGCAGGGATCTCATCCTTGAGAGCTTCGATAACGCGGTTGTAGCAAGCATCGGTACGAACGTGGCGAAGAGCCTTTACAACAGCGGCGCGGATGTCAGGATCTTCATTCTTGGAAAGCTTGAGAAGCTTAGCCTCGTCTCTGTTTTCAGCGAGCTTCTTGATTTTCTCCATGATGTCGCCGGAAGCAGTTTTGTTTCCTTTAAAAAGGTCGAGAATTTTGGAAAACATAAAAATAACTCCATTCTGTGCAAAGCACAAGTTTTATGATGTAGATTACTTGCTGAATAACATCCAAGCAAGTGCATTATATATATGATACAACATTTTTGGAAAATATACAAGAGCTTTTTTGAAAAAAGTTAGATAAAATGAAAGGAAACGCGTCAAAATGAACATAATAAATGAATATATCGACGGTAAAAAGGAAGAAATGATAGAATTTCTGTCCCGCCTTGTTGAAATACCGTCTGAAAAGGGAGCGGCGAGCGATAGTGCCCCCTTTGGAGAAGAAAACAAGAAGGTACTGGAACTTTTCCTTGACCATGCAAAAAAGCTTGGACTTTTTACGGAAAATCTTGAAAATTACGCAGGCTACGTTGAAACGAAGAAAACTGACGAGCCTGACATCGGACTTTTGTGCCATCTTGACGTAGTTCCTGCAGGCGACGGCTGGACGACACCGCCGTATAAGGCAGATATACGCGGGGGCAGAATATACGGCAGAGGAACGACCGACGATAAAGGACCTGCCGTTGCGGCGCTGTATGCCATAGCGGCAGTGCAGAGTTTTGCTAAACAAGAACAAGATTTTCACTTGACAAATAAGAGTATTAGGCTTATACTTGGTTGTGACGAGGAGTCAGGCTGGGGCGATATGGCTTATTACGTAAAGCATGCTAAGATGCCGAAGATGGGCTTTTCTCCCGATGCCGATTTCCCCGTATGTAACGCGGAAAAGGGACTTATCCATTTAGTGCTTGAAAAGAAAAACGTAAGCTTCGGCGGTGTCACGGTAAATGGCGGCGAGCGAGTTAATATAATTCCCGAGCTTTGCAAAATAAGCGGAGCGGGCGACCTTTCAGCGACTGCGAAGGAAGCTGGAGTTGAGGGAAGATATGAAAACGGTGCTTTTTGCGTTTTAGGCAAAGCGGCACACGGAAGCTTACCTCATCTTGGCAAAAACGCTATCGTCGACGCGCTCAAGCTGTGTAAAAGCCTTGACTGCGGCGAAATTACCGAGGAAAGCAAAAAGCTTTTGCAGGTTTTGGGCACGAGTGACGGAATTGGTCTTGGCATTAAGTGCGAGGATAAGCAGTCGGGTGCTCTTACAGCGTCGATGGACATGCTGACTATGGATGAAAACGGAATTAAAGCGGCTGTTGATATCCGTTATCCGGTCACTATGGACGGCGAGAAGCTTATTGATAGCATAATGCAAGCGGCAGGGGATTACGAGGTGACTATCAAAAACCACCAAAAGCCCCTTTATATAAGCGAGGATGAGCCTTTTATAAAGTGCTTGCTCGATGCGTATACGAGCGTCAGCGGCAAGGAAGGCAAATGCTTCTCAATGGGCGGCGCAACCTTTGCAAGAACGCTTCCCTTCGGAGTGGCATTCGGACCCACGTTCCCTGATTCACCTGATGCGTGCATTCATACGACTGATGAGTCCATCGGCGTGGACGAGCTTATGATGTCCGCAAAAATATATGCGCAGGCAATAATCAATCTTTGTAATATATAACGAAAGAGAAAGGAAATGCTTATTATGAGCTCCGAAGTGTTTTTTTCATCAATGGCGTTTTCGAAATATAATCCCGACGAGACCTTGCCCGCAAAATTCGAGCGAATGCTGAAGGCAAGCGGTATTGCGGAAAACTTAAAGGGTAAAAAAGTCGCAATAAAAATACACGTTGGTGCAGGGCTGACATTCAGCACGATACCGCCCGTATTTTTAAGAATATTGGCGAGATTTGTCCATGAAAGCGGCGGCGAATGCTTTTTCACCGACCATTACGTTGCATCGCGCCATCCCGAGCATCGCGGATATACTGCGGAAAATCTGGGCGCGCCCGTGCTTGACGATTGCGGCTATTTCGGAAAGTATTTTTACACGAAGGAAGTTGACTACAAAAGCTTCCACCACGTAGACATAGCAGGTCTTATCCATGACGCCGATTTTCTTATCGACTTTTCCCACGTAAAGGGACACGGCTCCTGCGGTATGGGCGGCGCGTGCAAGAACATAGCTATGGGTTGTGTAACTGACAGAACACGCCATCAAATACATTCCCTTGAAGGCGGTCTTGAATGGAACGCCGATGCGTGCTTGCATTGCGGCGAGTGCATAACTAACTGCAATCACGGTGCCAACAGCTTTGATGAAAACGGTGTGTATCAGATAAATTACCATAACTGTACCGTTTGTCAGCATTGTGTCAAGGTATGCCCGACAAATGCCATAAAAATGACGGACGGAAGATTTTCCGATTTCCAAAAGGGCATGGCTATCTGCACGAAAACTGTGCTTGACACCTTTGAACCGCAAAATATATTCTTTATCAACCTTTTAACGCAAATAACTGCCGTGTGCGACTGCTGGGGCATGACCACACCTGCCCTTGTACCTGATATCGGTATCATGGCGAGCCGTGACATTGCGGCTATCGAAAAGGCAACGCTTGACGCCATAAAGATAGAGGACCTTATTCCTCAGGGCTTACCTGCAGGTACTCAGCTTTCGGGCAAGGGACACCTTTTTGAACAGCTTCACGGAAAAGACCCCTTCGTTCAGATAAAGCATCTCGAAGACGAAGGACTCGGCACGGGAGATTATTATATAACAAAAATCGATTAAACATATAAGGAAGTTATACCATGGAAAACATACGAAAAGTATACGCAGACAATGCGGCGACGACGGCTGTTTCACAGCATTGTCTGGAAAGAATGCTCCCTTATTTTACGGAGCAGTACGGCAATCCGTCCAGCCTTTATTCTTTCGGACGTGAAAATAAAAAAGTGCTTGAAAACGCGCGCAAAATGACGGCGGACGCTATCGGCGCGGCTCTTGCCGATGAGATCATATTTACGTCGGGCGGAAGCGAAAGCGACAACCTTGCCATAAAAGGCTATGCGAGAGCGAACGTAAAAAAAGGCAAGCACATTATCTCCTCGAAGATAGAGCACCATGCAGTTTTTGAAACTCTTGATGCGCTGAAAAAAGAGGGCTTTGAGGTAACGATGCTGGACGTTGACAGCGAAGGCTTCGTTTCGCCCGAAGCGCTGAAAAACGCAATGCGCGAGGATACCATACTTGTCACTATCATGGCGGCGAATAACGAAATAGGCACGGTTGAGCCTATTGCCGAGCTTGCGGCGATAGCCCATGCAGGCGGCGCTGTGTTCCACACTGACGCAGTTCAGGCTGTCGGTCATATTCCCATAAACGTCGTGGAAATGGGTATTGACATGCTGTCCATGTCTGCCCATAAATTCAACGGTCCCAAAGGCGTTGGCGCACTTTACGTAAAGCGCGGCGTTCGCATACAGCCCATGATCCACGGCGGTGGTCAGGAGAAAAAACGCCGCAGCGGCACGGAAAGTGTGGCTAATATCGTCGGACTTGCAACGGCATTGACCGACGCGGTTGAGCGTTTGCCCGCGGAAAGCGTGCGCCTTGCAGCTTTGCGGGATAAGCTTATCGAAGGCGTTATGAAAATGCCGAAGGTCATCTTGACGGGCGCGACCGATATGTCAAAGCGCCTTCCCGGCACAGCAAGCTTTTGCATAAACGCCATTGAAGGCGAAGCGCTTATACTGCGCCTTGATTTCATGGGAATTTGCGCCTCTACGGGAAGCGCCTGTTCATCGGGATCTCTTGACCCGTCCCACGTGCTTTTGGCGCTTGGCTTGCCCCACGAGGTAGCTCACGGCTCGCTCCGACTTTCCTTGGGACACTTCAATACGGAGCAGGACGTAGATTATATACTTGAAAAATTACCGCAGGTCGTCACAGCTTTGCGAGCAATGTCACCTGTATGGCAAGAATAAAGGAGAATAAAAATATGTATACGGATAAAGTTTTTGACCATTTTTCCAATCCCCGCAACGTGGGTGAAATGCCTGATGCCAACGGTGTCGGCGAAGTCGGCAACGCAAAGTGCGGAGATATAATGAAAATGTACCTTAAAATAGAAAACGATATTATCGTTGACGTTAAGTTCAAGACCTTTGGTTGCGGTGCGGCGATAGCTACATCGTCTATGGCGACGGAGCTTGTAAAGGGTAAGAGCATTGAGGAAGCGCTTAAGCTTACCAATACGGCTGTTGTTGAAGCTCTTGAAGGACTTCCGCCGGCAAAGATCCATTGCTCCGTTTTGGCTGAAGAAGCTATTAAATCTGCTTTGGCTGACTATTATCGCCGTCAGGGCATAGATCCTGAACCGATCATCGGCTGCACAGGCAACTGCGAATGCTGCCACGCTCACGATCACGAGTAATAAAAAAGCTCCGCGCTGAAAAGCACGGAGCAGCCTGATTGAATTATGTATTTTTCAATGTGTATTCCTCGTAGATGTGTGTTAAGAAATTGTACGCTTCAATATATGTCATTTGAAGATAAGGAACTACAAATATAACACCTATACCGCACGCAAGAATACCGAGTAAACACCAGCCAATAAACGAAAGCCCTAAAACAAAAAGCTCCATTTTGTAGCCGTCTGTAATCTTTTTGCTCAGCTCACGCGCCTGCTTTCCTGTCATATTGGGATTTTCAGCAAGGAGCATAGGAACGAAAGCGTACTGATATGATTTGATAATTCCCGGAATGATGAAAAGTAAGGACCACAGGTTTATTATAAGCTCTGTCGTAAACATGGCGAGGCTTTGTTCAATAAATGTTTTTTCCTTATAGGGGCTGAAAAGCTGAGAGAGCTCAAAATGCTCTTCGTTTGCAATGTTCAAACAGTATTTGGTAAAACCGATTTTAAGCGGATACGTGGTGAGTATACCGAGTACTAACGCAAGAAAAGTGAATAAGATATAAACAGAAATGGCTGTTATGATGGTCGTTGGTGAAATATAAAAATTTGCGTTTTCGACAAAGCTTTCAATTGCCGTACTGAATTGTTCATCAAGCCGGTTGGTTATAAGATTGATAGGCAATTTAATTAAACCTGGTATAAAAGAAGCGAGTAAACCTGTGCCAAGGCAAAACCAATATGTATTTACTAAATCTTGGCGGGCGAAGGATTTTAGATCGGCTCTTGAAAAAACGGGTTTGGCCATAAAATTACACCTCACTTTAAATTGTAATTTTATTATATATTATGGAAAAATATTTGTCAATAGAAAAGGAGAAAAAATTATGAAAGTAAGAAAAGCTGTAATACCTGCCGCAGGACTTGGCACACGAGTTTTACCCATCACGAAGGCTATTCCGAAGGAAATGCTTCCTATCGTTGATAAGCCGTCCATTCAGTATATTGTGGAAGAAGCTGTAGCTTCCGGTATTACTGATATACTTATCATTTCAAATCGCGGCAAGGGCGCTATTGAGGACCATTTTGACCGCGCCCCCGAGCTTGAGGAACGACTTCTCAAGGGTAATAAAACTGCTCTTTACAATTCCGTTATCGAGCCGACGAAGCTTGCCAATATTCAGTTTGTGCGCCAGAAGGAAACGAAGGGACTTGGCCATGCCGTACTTTGCGCGAAAAATTTCGTCGGAAATGAGCCTTTTGCGATCCTTTACGGCGACGACGTTATCTTCAATCACGGCGGAACTCCCGTAACGAAGCAGCTTATTGATGCTTATGAAAAGTACGGTAAGGGTGCTGTCGGTATGAAGGAATGCTCCCTTGCGGACGTTCAGAAATATTCTTCCATGAAAACTGAGCATATTGAAGGCAGATGCTATAGCATTTCCGATATGATAGAAAAGCCGAAGCCGGGCGAGGAATTTTCCCTTTTCTCCATTTTGGGCAGAGTCGTTATGCCGCCTGAAATATTTGACATCCTTGAAGTAACACAGCCCGGTGCAGGCGGCGAGATACAGCTTACCGATGCAATGAAGGAGCTTTCTCGCACAAAGGGCGTAACAGGCGTTGACTTTGAAGGCATCCGCTACGATATGGGTAACAAGCTCGGTATGCTCAAGGCTATCGTTGACGTTGCTCTCGTTCATCCCGAGGTAGCTGAAGGCTTCCGTGAATATCTCAAGAGCCTTGAGCTGTAATACAGCATCAAAAACGGGAATATATTAATAGTAACCAAGAAAAAATCAACTATAGGACAGGGGGATAGCTATGGAAATCTTGTGGACAATACTGTATATTGTATGCTTTTTAGCATCGTTGGCATCGTCGAGCATATATTTTTATCATATGTTTCAGCAAAACTCGTATAAACCACACGTTCAGCTTTCGTGGTACGGTAAGAATGCGCTCAAGCTGTTGCCGTCGGCGGTGATGGCGATAATTTCGATGGTAATTGCCATATTTGTAACGGCGGATTTTGCCCTTGCCATTGCGGCTATACCGCTATTGATAGGTATCTTGTTTACAAGACCGCGCAAAGCGAAGGTTGCCTTTGTTTACACGCCGCGAATCAAGCGAATGCTTGCTTGCGAGGCTATACTTGCCCTTGGCGTGGCAGTTGGCTTCATCTTTGCGTCAAAGCTTGTGCTTGCGGCGGCGGTAAGCTTCCTCTATGCCTTTTGTCCACTGTTCATCCTTGCGGTGAACATGATAAATCGCCCCTTGGAGCTTGCCATAAACCGCTATTACATAAACGATGCGAAGCGGATAATAAATGAAAGCCCAAATTTGACCGTTATCGGAATAACGGGAAGCTACGGGAAAACCAGCGTGAAGTATTTCCTTGCAAGACTGCTTGCCGCAAAGTATGAAACGGTAATGACTCCCGAAAATTACAATACGACCTTGGGTGTTGTCCGTACCATAAGACAAAGCATACGGGCAACAACGGAGATGTTCGTTTGTGAAATGGGCGCACGAAACGTGGGCGATATAAAGGAAATATGCGAGCTTGTAAAGCCGAAGCACGGAGTGATAACGGCGATCGGACAGCAGCATATGGAAAGCTTTAAAACGCAGGATAATATCATCCGCACTAAAATGGAGCTTGCCGACAGCGTGGCTGACAGGGGAATGCTGTTTTTCAACAATGAAAATGAGTTTTTGAAGAATAGCCCCGTAAAGCATATCTCCTACGGTATAAGTGCAGATTGTGACTTTTCCGCCTTTGGCGAAAGCGTTTCACAAAACGGAACGGAGTTTTTTGTAAGAACTCCGAACGGTGAATCCCAGAGATTTTCCACAAAGCTTATCGGAAGACATAACATCGTAAACCTTGTTGGCGCTATCGCCGTGGCAAATTCCTTGGGCGTACCTCTTGAGTCGCTGACAGGTGCCGTGCGCCGTCTGGAAGCTGTGCCCCATCGGTTACAGCTTGTCAGATCGGGAAAAAACATCATAATCGACGATGCGTATAATTCCAACCCCGCAGGAGCGAGGGCGGCGCTTGACGCTCTTTCCATGTTCGACGGCACGAGAGTGCTGGTTACACCGGGCATGGTGGAGCTTGGCGATATGCAGGATGAGCTTAACCGCGAATTCGGAAAATATGCGTCGCAAAAGTGTGACTACGCCGTTTTGGTTGGTGAAAAGCAGACGAAGGCAATTTACAAAGGACTTTGCGACGGCGGATTTGACGTAAAAAAGATTATAGTTGCCCAAAGCCTCAACGACGCGATGGCTCGTGTGCAAGCGTTGCCCACAGACAGCTATAAGGCTGTGCTGTTGGAAAACGATCTGCCCGATAATTTCAATTAAGGAGCTATAAATGTATAGTAAAATAATTGATCTGATTTGGTCTGACTCTCTCAAATCGCGTATAAAAGAGACGAAGTATACTTTTTCTGAATATCAGCTTTTAATGATTATCATAAGCTATGCCGAAGCATTTGAGCAGAGAATGGAAATGCTGAGAGCCTTTGCGGAAAAAGCATCTGCAGATATGGCAAAATGCGCTGTCCAATATGCGCAGTGTCAGGAAAACAAGCTTAAAAGGCTTATGTCTGCGGAAAAAGGCACGGTTTATGAGCTTTGCATAGAGATGGATCCTGATGCATATAAGGAAAAATATCTTTGTGATACATATAAAAATGCCGTGAAATACATTGATATGTTTTGCGAACGATACGGTGTACAGGAAAGTGATCTTACGAGGTATACCATAACAAAGCGCAAAATATATTTTGGAAGCGGAGAGTTTGCAGAGGATGAAATATCATCTTGCGTGATGGGAAAAGGAAAATCAATATTGAATGTATACGATATGGAGCCGTCCTTTTCCGAAATGAATGACGAGGAAACACAAGAGCTTGTTTTTCCGAATTTTTTGCAAAAAGGCGATGCTGTCAAGTACCGTGATTTTTACGGTAGAGAGCAGTTTGGAATTTGCCTTGACGCAGAGGGAGCACTTTTATTGGATGCTTGCATAGTACCGATTGATTCTGTACAGATGCAGTACGGGGATTTTGCACATGCTTATCAAGCACATGTGCATATTGACCTACCGCTTTTGGAAAAAGCTGAAGATGATGATGTAAAGCGTATACAGAACAGTTATATAGCTGCGATGCTTGAAAAATAATGGTACTTTAAAAGTAAAAAACAAGCTATACTACAGCAGAATAGCATATAAAAAGCCCTGAATGAGAAAACATTCAGAGCTTTTTTACTTGGCGGTCGAAATAACCACTCAGTTCTATCGGGGGAAAAGATAAAAGGGCAGAGCAATCTCTTGCCTCACCTTGTCAGGGAAGGTGTCTGTGGCGAAGCCGCAGACGGAGGGGTAGTTGTCGCTATCTTTCCCTCAGGCTCTCATATGCTCGCCAGCTCCCTCGTCAGAGGAAGCCGAGAAAAGCTGGGCACATTACCCGTTTACGGGTAATGTGCGTGTGATGCTATAATAGGATTCGGTGCCCCTTTTTGGGACTGTAAAGAGAGTGGCGCTGTGTTACCACTGTATCGGAAAGCTGTCAGATTGCTTTGGCAGGATTTCGTTATATTGCGGAATAAATATTATATTTTCGTAAGCTCCATTTCCGCAATATCATTAAGCAAAAGACCGGGCTTTGCGCCGTGAACGAGCTTGAGTCCGCTGTCTGTAATGCTGAGAGTAATGGGGTCGTGGTGAGGCGTGTTAAGGTTGCGCACGTCTATCAAAAGTGCGTCGTCCTTGACGAAGCAGTAAGCGGCGAAGCGGACCTGCTCACTGCGCGGCATATGGGAAAGACCTGTCAGTGTCGGCTTTGCGGAGTAAAGCGTGACGCAGTTTTCCTGCCATGCGCCGAATTTAGCATATATCTTTTGAAGCTGCTTACCGTCGGAGAAGGAGATGCCGATACCGCCGTCCTCGCCGTAAATTTTGGCAAGGGTGAGTCCTGCACAGTTGGGCGAAAGCTTATACATACCGTAAAAACGCTCTGCGCCCTCCGCGCAGCTGCAAATAGGTGCGTATGCGTCGGTTATTGCCTTGACTGCATCGCCGTCGCCGCCGCTGAAGCAGGTGTCAAGAAAATCGTAGATAAGGTTAAAGGAGACCTGCATATCGGTGCCTTCCATAAAATCGGTGAAGATCATGTTCTTTTCGGGAAAGACAAAGCAAGCCTGACCGAAAGCTCCGTCGCCGCGATAGCCGCCGCGGCTGTTGAGCCAGAATTGATAGCCGTAGCCTTGCGTCCAGTCGGCAGTACCGTTGGAGCTGTTATCGGATTGGAAGCTCGTTGCCTGCTTTACCCAATTTTCAGATAGAAGGCGCTTGCCGTTATAAACGCCGCCGTTAAGATAAAGCTTGCCGAATTTCAAAAGGTCATCGTTGGAAATGTGAAGACCGAAGCCGCCTTCATTGTAACCGCCGCCGCAAACAGGCCAAAGAGCACTGTCAATTCCAAGAAAGGGGAAGAGCCTTGTATTCAGAAAATCGAGCAACGTAACGCCTGTTACTTTTGTGACGATGGCTGAAAGAATGAAGGATGCGCCTGTGTTGTAGCAGAAAAACGTACCGGGCTTATGCTCGACGTCGAGAGAAAGGAACGTCTTAACTGCGTCGTCGCTGTCTTTAATGGCGTTCATGGTACAGTTATGATGACCGCTGTTCATGGAAAGCAGGTGCTTTACGCGCATTTCAGAGAGATTTTCGCTGACAGTCTCAGGAAGCTTGTCGGGGAAAATGTCGATTATCTTATCCTCGACGGAAAGCTTGCCATCGTCGCAAAGCATACCGATAGCCGTTGAGGTGAAGCTTTTGCTCAGGGAATACATCTGCATTTTATCGCTGTTGCTGTAAGGCGGCAAAGCTATTCTTAAAAGAAGCTCGCCGTCCTTGAAAAGCTGAACGGAGTGAAACTGCGTGCCGACAGCGGCGGCGCTTTCTATAAGGTGCGCCACGGCGGCGTAGGATATTTTCTCGTTTATATAGATTTCAGGCTTAAACATGGTAAACACCCTTTCAAATTGATAAATATATTATGCAACTTTCCAAACAAAAAGTCAAGACACTTAAGCAAAAAGATTAAGCTTCTATTTACTTTTTTAGCTTTTTATGATATAATACACTATTAGATATACTTAAATATATGCACATAAAAAAGAAAGTTTTTTGGAATTTATAATATAGATATAAAGAGGTGCAAAATGAGTAAACGTATATAGGCAAGGCTATTTTTGGTGGTATTATCGCGTTTGTAATATTGACTGGTTTTTGTATGCTGTATTATAATGTGCCCGTTCATTACGATACCGTTGATGGGGTGACAGTTTCTTCAGCGATTAAAAAATACACTTTATAAAGAATTGTTTTTGCTTGCTGCAAGTTATTTTTTCTATGGATATTGGGATTGGCGTTTTTGCTTTCTTTTGTTGTTTGCAACCGTGGCTTCATACATAACAGCATTGTTTGCACAAAAAAAACTTGCTTTTGCGGTAGGCGTTGCTGTGCCGCTCGTGGTCCTTGGCTTTTTTAAATATTTCAATTTTTTCCTTGATAGCTTTGCATCAATTGTAAATAAAGATATTGAGACACTCACAATAATACTTCCTGTCGGAATATCGTTCTACACATTTCAGGCGCTGAGTTATGTAATTGACGTTAAAAGAGGTAAGATACCTGCTGAAAAGAACTTTATTAGGCTTGCCCTTTACATCAGCTTCTTCCCACAGCTTGTTGCCGGTCCTATAGTAAAGGCCTCGGAATTTTTGCCGCAATTAAGGGAAGATAGACGTATTACCTTAAAGAATATAGAAGCGGGCATTCAGATTATACTTTTTGGCTTGTTTAAAAAGATAGTCATTGCTGATCATTTGTCGGTTTTTGTTGACGATGTTTTCAATACTCCGGTAGCATATAGTTGGATTTCGATTGTTCTTGCCGTAATATCATATTCGATACAAATATATTTTGATTTTTCGGGATATTCGGATATTGCGATTGGTTGTGCAAAATGCTTTGGTTACGATTTTTGCCGCAATTTCAATATACCTTATATATCCGAAAACGTTACTGTTTTCTGGAGAAGATGGCATGTTAGCCTGTCCACGTGGTTAAAAGAGTATCTTTACATTCCTCTCGGAGGTAACCGAAAAGGAAAAGCGAGACAGTATCTCAATCTTTCTATAACAATGCTTCTTGGAGGATTATGGCATGGCGCGAATTGGACTTTTGTGTTTTGGGGTGCATTACACGGGGGAGCCTTGTGCTTAGATAAGCTTATATTGAAAAAGAAAAAACAAAAAACAATATTCAGAGCATTGAGTGCTTTTGGTACTTTCTTGTTTGTTTCATTTACGTGGATATTTTTCCGCGCGGACAGTTTTTCAAATTCATGGTTGATCATAAAGGGAATTTTCACATTGCAAGACGGAATAGTTCAGCCTTTCTTTTGGACATTTATTGCAGTAGCGGTTGTTTGTGTAGGAACAGCAGGTGCAATAATTCGTGCAAAAAAGCGTAATGAATATGAAGTTGACGGCTTTTATCCTTTGTTGAATCTCAATACGGTATTAGGCTTAACTGTTCTTTTTCTTATCTGTGGTTTAATATTGGGTTTAGCGTTTACAGGGGAACAGCCTTTCGTTTATTTCCAGTTTTGACGTATAACCGTGTATCGGAATTCCAACAACGGCGGTTCAATTTGTATTAAATTGAGTCGCCGTTGTTGGAAAAATGTTAAATAAAAAGAGGAATAGCTACCGAATGTTAATAACGGAACGAAAATGGTAGGAAGCATCTTGAAGTATTAATGCTTGTTCTGCCAACATTCTTGAGAGTAGTCTCGACTTCCTTCACCTTGATAAGTTTTTCTGCAATATCTGTCACCTATCATTGATAATGTCAAGATGCTTGACAAATTTTTTATAATGTAATATAATATAATAAAATGGAGTAGTGTTTTTTAATAATCAATATATAAGGAATGGAAGCACGATGTACGAGCTTATAAAACAGGAAAACAGAGCACGTCGCGGCAAGTTCACCACGGTACACGGTGTAATTCAGACACCTGTATTTATGAACGTTGGCACGGCGGCGGCGATAAAAGGCGGCTTATCGACCTTTGACCTTCAGAATATCGGTTGTCAGGTGGAGCTGTCGAACACATATCATTTGCATTTGCGTCCGGGCGACGAGGTCGTTCGCGACATGGGCGGAATACATAAATTTTTCAATTGGGACAAGCCTGTGCTTACGGATAGCGGCGGCTTTCAGGTTTTTTCCTTGGCGGCGCTGAGAAAAATTGAGGAAAAGGGCGTATCCTTCAATTCCCATATTGACGGCAAGCGTATATTCATGGGTCCCGAGGAAAGCATGAGAATACAATCGAACCTTGCATCGACCATTGCTATGGCTTTTGACGAATGCGTTGAAAACCCTGCGCCCTATGACTATGTAAAAAAGTCAAACGAGCGAACGGTCAGATGGCTTTACAGATGCCGTGACGAGATGGAAAGACTCAATGCACTTCACGACACCATAAATAAAAAGCAAATGCTTTTCGGTATAAATCAAGGCGGAACGTATGAGGATCTGCGCGTATGGAACATGGAGCAGATAGCGAAGCTTGACCTTGACGGCTACGCCATTGGAGGCTTGGCTGTAGGTGAAAGTGCGGAGGAAATGTATCACATAATCGACGCCGTCGAGCCTGTAATGCCGAAAAACAAGCCGCGCTACCTTATGGGTGTTGGCACACCAACCAATATAATCGAGGCGGTAGCACGCGGCGTTGACTTTTTCGACTGCGTAATGCCCTCGCGCAATGCGCGCCACGGTCACTTTTTCACCCTGGAGGGCACGGTAAATATAATGAACGCAAAATATGAGCGCGATGACAGACCGATCTCATCGTCCTGCGGCTGTCCCGTCTGCTCAAGATATACTCGTGCGTACATCCGCCACTTATTCAAGGCAAATGAAATGCTCGGAATGCGTTTGGGTGTTATACATAACCTTTATTTTTATAACAACCTTATGCAGCTTATCCGCGATGCGCTTGATAACGGCACGTTTGCGCAGTTCAGAGAGCAATACAGCGGCATGATCGAAAAAAGAGCGGCTTTTTAAAAGCTGACATTACAAAAAACGCATAAGCTTTTGCGAAAGGAAGCAAAAATATGAAACAATTATCGGAATATTTCGGTTGTATGGTTTTCGGCGATAGCGCAATGAGATCACGTTTGCCTGCCGAAACGTATAGATCACTTCGTGAAACCATAGATGAGGGCAAGCGCCTTGACCTGACAGTTGCCAATATCGTTGCAAACGCCATGAAGGATTGGGCTGTTGAAAAGGGTGCAACGCATTATACCCATTGGTTTCAGCCGCTGACAGGCATTTCCGCGGAAAAGCACGACAGCTTTATCTCTCCCGTCGGCGACGGCAAAATAATAATGGAGTTTTCAGGCAAGGAGCTTGTACGCGGCGAATCCGATGCGTCGAGCTTTCCCTCAGGCGGACTTCGCGCAACCTTTGAAGCGCGCGGATACACGGCGTGGGACCCAACCTCCTATGCGTTTATCAAGGGGAAAACTCTTTGCATTCCCACGGCGTTTTGCTCCTACGGCGGCGAAGCGCTTGACAGAAAAACCCCTCTTCTTCGCTCCATGGAAGCCATAAATCGTCAGGCGATGCGAATTTTGAAGCTTTTCGGTCATGACGACGTAAAATGTGTAAACACATCCGTGGGCGCTGAGCAGGAATATTTTCTTGTTGACCGTGAAATGTACAATAAGCGCAAGGACCTTATTTATACGGGCAGAACGCTTTTCGGCTCAAATCCGCCGAAGGGACAGCAGCTTGAGGACCATTATTTCGGTACGATAAAGCCTCGTGTTGCGGCGTTTATGACGGAGCTTGACGAGGAGCTTTGGAAGCTTGGCATACTTGCGAAAACGGAGCATAATGAGGCGGCACCTGCCCAGCATGAGCTTGCGCCGATTTATTCTACCACAAATATTGCCGCTGACCATAATCAGCTTACAATGGAAATAATGCAGCAGCTTGCCGCAAAGCACGGTCTTGTCTGCTTGCTTCATGAAAAGCCCTTTAAGGGTGTCAACGGTTCAGGCAAGCATAATAACTGGTCGATGTCCACAAATACGGGAGTAAATCTTCTTTCACCGGGCGAGACGCCCTATGAAAACGCTCAGTTTTTACTCATACTTTGCGCCGTTATTCAGGCAGTTGACGATTATCAGGACTTGCTTCGCCTTTCCGTTGCTACGGCAGGCAACGACCACAGACTTGGTGCAAATGAAGCTCCGCCTGCAGTAGTTTCCGTATTTTTAGGCGACGAGCTTACGGCTATTTTAGATGCTATCGAAAAGGACGAGCCTTATAACGCCCTTGAAAAAACGCAGATGAAGCTTGGTGTCCATGTGCTTCCGCGCTTTCCGAAGGATACGACGGACCGCAACCGCACATCGCCCTTTGCTTTTACAGGAAATAAGTTTGAATTCCGTATGCTCGGCTCGTCAAACGGAATTTCCTGCGCAAATATTATGCTCAATACAACTGTTGCGGAGTCCTTAAGACAGTATGCTGATAAGCTTGAAGCGGCAGAGGATTTTAATACGGCGCTTCACGAGCTTATAAGAAGCGTTATCCGCGAGCATAAGCGTATTATCTTCAACGGCAACGGATACGACGACGCATGGATAGAGGAAGCAACTGAAAAACGCGGACTTCTCAATCTGCCCACAACGCCCGACTGCCTGCCTTACCTTATAAAGCAGAAAAATATCGAGCTTTTTGAAAGACACCGTATATATTCCGCAACGGAAGCGAAGGCTCGCTATGAGATACTTCTCGATAATTACTGTAAGATACTCAATATCGAAGCGCGAACGATGCTTGAAATGGCAAAGCGCCAGATATTACCTGCCGTATCGGCTTATACGGCGGACGTAGCAAGAGCTGTTACGGAGAAAAAAGCCGCTATGCCGCAGATAGACTGCACATACGAGCAGGAGCGCATAAGCGAGCTTTCGGAGCTTACGGCGAAGATGCACAGCAGTGTCAAGGAGCTTGAGGAAGCGATGCAGAGGGTGAAAAGCATCGTCGACGTTGCACAGCTTTCCTGCGCATACCGCGACGAGGTCATATTGTGCATGAACAGTCTGCGCACCGCGGCAGATAAAGCGGAAACCATAACTGCGGAAAAATATTGGCCTTATCCGTCTTACGGAGATTTGCTGTTTGGCGTAAGGTAAATGATATTTACTTAGTGCTGAACTTAGTAAGAACTATGCGAAACCACCGATTTAAGCGAAAAAATGATTGTCTTAAAAGAGAGGGACGTAAAATGCATGATGTATTTATAAGCTATTCTCACGCTGATATTGATGTGGCAAAAAAGATTTGTGAGCATTTGGAAAGCAAAGGGATCAGATGCTGGTATGCCAAACGAAATATTAAAAGCGGTGAAGTTTGGGCGGACTCTATCATTGATGCCATACATAAGGCTAAGGCGTTTATCATTATTTTTTCAAAGGATTCCAACAGTTCTCCCCATGTTCTTTCAGAGATAACAAATGCTGTAGACTGCCGATGCAATATAGTACCGTTTCGTATTGACGATACACAGATGAATAATCAAATGAGTTTTTATCTGATGCCTTATCATTGGCATGATGCCGCGACACAGTCGATGGACAAAGCGCTGTTTCAGTTGTCTGAGCATATGGTAAGCTTGCTCGGAATAACGACTTCGGCTTCAGCGTCAAAGCCAAATCCAAAACCGGAGATTAAGCCGATTGAAAGCAAAACATCTGCAAAAAAATCTTCAAAACGGTTGATTCTTTGCGTTGTACTCGCTGTCGTGATTGGTGCAATAGTAGGATTGTCAACCATAGGGCTTATTGTTAGTTCTATCTTTTCTGAAATGTCCAATGAGCAGTTGCTGAATAAGCAAGAAGAATTGTTTTCTTTCGTCCGCTATACCGATGTGTATCCGTTTAGTGAGACAAACGGTATTACCTCAGATGGCAAGTTAGTTGTTATTCAAAATGAAGACTATACGTTGGATATCTGCAAGCTGTCGGATAACACGAATGTAGCAAGTAGTATTGAGTATTTATGTGATAATCTGACACAAGTTCAGTTTTACGGTTCGTTGACTGCTGACTGCTTTTTCTTCGTTAACGGTGGTAGGAATACACTTGATATCTATAACAGAGAAAACGGTACATTCATATATGATGCGGTAGAACTGCTAGAAAATGAAATTATAGCTTGGGGTTATCTGTACGAAAAAAATATTTTACTGGGAACGGAAAAGGGGACCGATTTTTCCATCGTTACAAGTGATACCGACGGAAAAAAGCTTCTTCGTTCAATTCATGTATCAGTCACTCATACGGACGATGGATCGACTGTCACCTATCAATATAGATCTCTTGAAAAATACGGTCTTGTTACAATAGTTGCGGATTACTTACCGAATGGTGATGCTCCCGACGAGAACAAGAATGATTTGGCGTTTGTAACTGCCGTTGTTGACGGAAAAACAAAGATCAAATTGCTTGACGTTAAAAAAAGTGAGGTTCTGGATATTGATGATGACACATTGCGGGAGGAATATTTGCCCCATGCTTTCCCGGTAAATAATGTGACACAATTAAGTCCCGGCGGTTCATACTTGCTTCAAAAGAAGAGTATACAAAATGAGACTACTTATCAGATTTTGGATATAAAGGGAAATGGAAAGTGCATTTTTGAAGCGTCTTTCTCCAAAAACTGTAAGATAGAGTTTATTTCTGAAACAGAGATTGCATGCTTTGATGCTAAAAATAGCTCCTTTTATTTGTATGACCTTACTGAGCAGAAAAAGACAGCGGTGCTTTTGGATGAGAAAATTTTTAATGAGAAAAGCGATGTCTTTTTTGAGTTTCCTTTCAGCTTCCATTACGTAAGGAACTTGGATTGCTTTATTCTTAATGATGGCATTTATGTGGAAGACAAAGGCTATTTTAAACATCAAGCTGTATTTATGGATAAAAACGGCGAGATAATTGCACGCAATAAACCTGTACATGTTGAATTTACTGTTAATGGATACGGAGTATATGTGATGGCGAGTGATAATGTGATCTTTTATGCGGTGTGTGATAGCGTAACATGGGAAACAGAACTTTACTTATGTTCGTATTCAATGGAAGACGGAAAAATAAAAATTACAAAAAAAGAATAAAACATATCGAGAAAAAATAACAGAAGTGAAAAACAAATGAAACGTATATTATCTGTAACGGCTGTAGTGTTTGTGCTTGCACTTGCAATGCTTCCACTACAGTCCAAGAACACATACACTTTTGAAGTAAAAGCACAAACGGAGAGCGCCGCCCAGCCTGAAACGGTGCAGGAGCAGGAGATCTACTACAAGCGCAATTACAGATATTTTGACGATACGTATCTGCGCCTTGTAAATGTGGATAATCCCTTGCCTGACGATTACGTAGCGCCTGAAGTGGTCAAGAAAAAACACCTCCTATAAAATGGAGCCAAACGCGGCGAAAGCTGCGAGGGAAATGCTTGACGCGATGAAGGCGAAGGGGCTTAAACCGCAAATAACAAGCACCTTCCGTACCTATGAAAAGCAAGTACAGCTGTTTGAAAATAAGGTCTCGCAGCTGAGTTCAAAATACGGCTCGAGTAAGACGGAGGAAGAGATAAAAGCCATTGCCGCAATGTCCGTTGCCATACCAAACACAAGCGAGCATCAGATGGGACTTGCCATTGATATAGTCGGACCGTCGGGAACGACAAGCGGTTTTGAGAAAACAGCGGAGGGTAAATGGCTTGCGGAAAACAGCTGGAAATACGGCTTTATACTTCGTTATCCCGATAACAAAACGGTGTTAACGAAAATAATATATGAGCCGTGGCATTTCCGCTATGTTGGAGTTGAAAACGCAAAGGCTATCTACGAAAGCGGACTTTGCCTTGAAGAGTATCTGTATCAGATTGTAACTGCACAATAATGTAAAACGGCGGAGAATGTAAGGTTCTCTGCCGTTTTTTTCTTAAAAGCTGAAAAAAATTGTTGACAAAAGAAAAAAAGTGTAGTATAATATCGGATTAGAAAGTGCGGATTTGCACAAGATTGGATACAAAAACGGAGGTGCTCATATGATGTCGGTTTGCAAAAGCGGAAGCAATTCTTTTTCTGCGGCAAGTGTTTCGTCGGAGCATTTTTCTCTTTCGTTTTCCGATTTTACAATGATGAAAAATGAAATATTGTCTATGTGTTTTTGTGATTTAATTTGAGAATGTATCGTTATTTTACGATATGTTCTTTTTTTTAAGAAAAACCCTTGACAAAGCTTTTGTTTTCATTCATAATTAAATATATTTGTTTAAAATAATCTTTTATATATAGATGAGAAACGAAAGGAAGATGGGATATGTTAGTAAAGCCCGCATATTTAGTGCTTGCCAACGGCAAGGTGCTTAAAGGTACATCCTTCGGCGCTGAGGGTACGGCTGTAGCTGAGGTCGTTTTCACAACGACAATGGCAGGCTATCTTGAAACGCTTACCGATGACAGCTATTTCGGTCAAGCGGTAGTTCAAGCGTTTCCGCTTATCGGAAGCTATGACGATATAGCTGAGGATGTCTGGAATAAGTCTGTTTCCATGAGCGCATATATCGTAAGAAGATGGTGCCACGATCCGTCAAAGGAAAGCGCGCCGAGAAGCCTTGATGCATTTTTGAAGGCAAAAGGCGTCGTCGGAATTTGCGACATCGACACGAGAGCACTTGTTCGCATTATTCGCGAGGAAGGCGTTATGAACGCAATGATAACCACGGAGTACAGCGAGAATTTTGATTTTGATAAAATAAGATCGTATAAAATTGAAAACGCCGTAAAGAGCGTTTCCGTAAAAGAGCCCGTTTTGAAAAAAGCGGAGAATGCGGAGAAAACGGTAGTTATGCTCGACCTTGGAGAAACGGAAAACGCCGTAAACAAGCTCAATGAACGCGGATGTGACGTTTGGGTAATGCCATATAATACATCTGCCGCGGAGATACTTGCGAAAAAGCCTGACGGTATCGTGCTGTCGGCAGGCGCGGGCGATCCCGGCGAGAGCGAGGAAGCTATTGCTACCGTAAAGGAGCTTGTAAAAGCGGGAGTACCCATGCTCGGCATCTCTTTAGGTCACCAGATCATGGCTTTGGCTCACGGCTTTGCTACGTTTAAAATGAAGTACGGCCATCGCAGTGCAAACCAGCCGGTTCGCCATACGGAGAGCGGAAAGATATACATAACGCTCCAAAATCACGGCTATGCGGTTGACGGCGCATCCATTGATCCGCTTATCGCAAAGCAGCTGTTTAACAACGTAAACGATTTGACGTGCGAAGGCATTGAATATAAGAATATCCCTGCTTTTTCCGTGCAGTTTGACCCTGCAACGGCAAGCGGTCCGAAGGAAACGTCGTTCGTATTCGATGACTTTGTAAGCATGATGAATAAATAAGGAGGTACGCGAAAATGCCGCTTAAAAGTAATATCAAAAAAGTTTTGCTCATCGGCTCAGGCCCTATCGTTATCGGTCAGGCGGCTGAGTTTGACTACGCCGGCACACAGGCTTTGCGTGCCCTCAAGGAGGACGATATTGAGGTCGTACTCATAAACTCCAACCCTGCAACTATCATGACGGACAACGCCATGGCAGATCATATCTATATTGAACCCCTTACACTTACAACGGTAAAGCGCATTATCGAAAAGGAAAAGCCCGACAGCATCCTTTCGGGCCTCGGCGGTCAGACAGGTCTTACTCTTTGCATGCAGCTTGCCAAGGAAGGCTTTTTGGAAAAGCACGGTATACAGCTTCTCGGCGCTTCGCCTGAGACTATTGATAAAGCTGAGGACAGACTTATCTTCAAGCAGACGATGGAGAAGATAAATCAGCCCTGCGTACCCTCTGAGGTCGTAAGCGACGTTCAGTCGGCTCTTGAATTTGCCGCTGAGATCGGCTATCCCGTAATCGTTCGTCCCGCATTTACACTCGGCGGCACAGGCGGCGGTATTGCCGAAAATGAACAGGAGCTTAAAGAGATCGCCCGCGGCGGTATTGCGGCATCTCCCATAAATCAGATACTTATTGAGCTTTGCATCGCAGGCTGGAAGGAAATCGAGTTTGAAGTAATGCGTGACAGCAAGGACAACGCTATCACCATTTGCTCCATGGAAAACTTAGACCCCGTCGGCGTGCATACGGGCGATAGTATCGTTGTCGCGCCCACAGTTTCCCTTACTGATACAGAATATCAGATGCTTCGTACAGCGGCTTTGGATATTATCCACGAGCTTGGCGTTGAAGGCGGTTGCAACTGCCAGTTTGCTCTTAAGCCTAACAGCCTTGAATACGCTGTAATCGAGGTTAACCCCCGTGTATCCCGTTCTTCCGCCCTTGCATCAAAGGCAACGGGCTATCCCATTGCAAAGGTTGCAACGAAGATCGCTCTCGGATATACTCTTGATGAGATCAAAAACGCCGTTACAGGCGTAACGTATGCGGCGTTTGAGCCTGCTATCGACTATATCGCTTGCAAATTCCCCAAGTGGCCCTTTGATAAATTCGTATACGCTAAGCGCGACCTTGGCACACAGATGAAGGCGACGGGCGAGGTCATGTCCATTGCGGACAGCTTTGAACAGGCACTTATGAAGGCAGTTCGCGGCGCTGAAATATCCTTGGACACGCTCAATATGCCGAAGCTTAAAAAGCTTTCGGACGAAGAAATTCGTGAAAAGCTTCACGACAAAACTGACGAGCGCCTTTTCGTTGTATATGAAGCCATCGTCAGAGGCTTTTCCATTGATGAAATATACGATGTAACAAAAATAACACCTTGGTTTTTACATAAGCTCGAAAACCTTGCATATCATGAACGCCTTATGGCGCAGGGTAATATATCCTACGAGCTTTACAGCGAATGCAAAAAGCTGGGTTATTCCGACGCGGCTATCGAGCGCATAAGCGGCGAAAAAATACCTTACCATTTGTCTCCCATATATAAAATGGTTGACACCTGCGCAGGTGAATTCCCTGCAGTAACTCCTTATTTCTATGCTTCCTACTGCGAAGCGGAGCACGGCGGCGAAAACGAAGCCCATCATCTTACAGGCGAAGTCAAAAAGCCCCGCGTAGTTGTTTTGGGCTCAGGACCTATCAGAATCGGTCAGGGTATCGAATTTGACTACGCCAGCGTTCATTGCGTATGGACGCTTAAGAAAATGGGCTATGAGGTTATTATAATAAATAACAACCCCGAAACGGTTTCCACCGACTTTGACACGGCGGACAAGCTCTATTTTGAGCCCCTTTGCCCCGAAGATGTTTTAGAGATAATCAAGCTTGAAAAGCCCATCGGCGTTGTGGTTGCCTTCGGCGGACAGACTGCCATCAAGCTTACGAAGCAGCTTCATAAAAACAGCATTCCCATTATCGGAACGAGCGCAGACAGCATAGATATGGCTGAAGACAGAGAGCGCTTTGACAAGCTTTTGGAGCTTCTATCCATCAACAGACCTCGCGGTTCCACAGTTATGACGTGCGACGAAGCTCTTGAAGCGGCACAGCGTCTTGGCTATCCCGTGCTTATGCGTCCTTCATACGTTCTCGGCGGTCAGAACATGATAATCGCCTACAATGAAGACGATATCCGCGAATATATGGAGATAATCCTTCGTCAGAAGCAGGAAAACCCCGTTCTCATTGACAAATACATCAGCGGTGTTGAAATAGAGGTTGACGCTATCTGCGACGGAACAGATATACTTATTCCCGGCGTTATGGAGCATATCGAAAGAACAGGCATCCATTCCGGCGACAGTATTGCAGTATATCCCGCACCGAATGTGGACGATGAGCTTGCGGCAAGGATTGAGGTTATAACGAAATCTCTTTGTTCAGGTCTTAAGGCGATCGGACTTGTAAATATTCAGTATATCGTAAAAGATAATGAGATCTACGTTATCGAGGTAAATCCCCGTGCATCGCGTACGGTGCCCTATCTTTCCAAGGTAACGGGTGTACCTATGTGTGACCTTGCCGTAAGAGTAAGTCTTGGTGAGCGTTTGCGTGACCTCGGATTTGGCTCGGGTATATATAAGACATCCCCGTATACGGCTGTCAAGGTGCCCGTATTCTCCTTTGAAAAGCTTACCGACGTTGATACACAGCTGGGCCCCGAAATGAAGTCTACAGGCGAAGTGCTCGGTATCGGTAAGAACCTTCAGGAAGCCATGTATAAGGGACTTATCGCATCAAAGTGCCTTATGGGCAAAAAGGGCGGCGTTTTCGTATCGGTAAGAAACAGCGATAAAGCTGAAATTACAGATATCGTTAAGAAATTTGCCGATATGGGCTTTAAGCTTTACGCAACAAAGGGTACAGCAGAAGTGCTTCGCAGAGCGGGATATAAGACTCGCGAGGTAGGCAAGATCCATGAAAATCCGCAAAATAATACAATGACACTTTTGGAAAGCCGAAAGGTCGACTATATCATTTCCACCTCTGCAAAGGGACGTGACCCACGCCGTGACAGCGTTAAGATCCGCCGCAAGGCTAATATGCTCGGCATCCCGTGCCTTACGGCTATAGATACGGCGAATGCCGTTGCGGAAAGTCTTATGAGCCGCTACAGCGAGATCAACACAGAGCTTGTGGATATAAACGATATGCGCAAGGAAAAGCTCAAGATAGATTTTATCAAGATGCAGGGCTGCGGAAACGATAATATCTATATTGACAATCTTCAGAAGGAAACGAAAATGCCCGAATCGCTGTGCATTCTCCTTTCCGACAGACATTACAGCATCGGCGGCGACGGTGTCGTGCTTATCTGCCCCTCTGAAACGGCTGATGCAAAAATGAAGATGTTCAATCTTGATGGAAGCGAAGGCAAGATGTGCGGAAATGCCATCCGCTGTGTGGCGAAGTATCTGTACGATAACGATATCGTTAAGAAGACAGATATGGTCATCGACACCATGAGCGGCCCGAAAAAGCTTCATCTTTATACGAAGGACGGAAAGGTTTCCCGTGTAAAGGTCGATATGGGCAAGGCGGAGCTTGCTTCTGAGCAGATTCCCATTTTGCTTCCCTTTGAAAATGTAATAGATAAGCCCATTGAGATCGACGGCAATATCTATAACATAACCTGTGTTTCCATGGGCAATCCCCATTGCGTAGTTTTCTGCGACGACGTTGACAATCTTGACATAGAAACGCTCGGACCTAAGTTTGAGACAAATCCGCTGTTCCCCGAAAGAGTGAATACGGAATTTGTAAAGAAAACAGGGGAGAATTCCATAAAGATGCGCGTATGGGAGCGCGGCAACGGTGAAACGCTTGCCTGCGGCACTGGTGCTTGTGCGGCGGCAGTTGCGGCTGTCCTGAACGGAATTTGCCAAAAGGATTCCGATATAAAGGTAACGCTTCTCGGCGGTACGCTGACAGTAAGATATACCGATGAAACTGTCTATATGACAGGCGACGCAAAGAAGGTATACGAAGGAAGCGTAGAGGTATAAAACAAAAGGCAAATTAAAAAAGAGAGAACATTACGGAATAACCGTTTTGTTCTCTCTTTCTGCTTTAAAAAGCTTTTTACTGTGCAAATTGATTGAAATGATCCTCAAAATCCATACCGTTGATTATTACGTAACTTTGAGACGGAACAGTATCTGTTTCGTAATCCATTTCAGTTGACGAACCACCCATAATTTCAAGTATTTCGCCCTCGCTTTCCGTTTCGAAAACATAGAAAAAATCTATCCAAAACATACTGGGGTACGGATAAACAGATTTTATCTGTTCGGGTGTGAACTGCTTATAGCTTTCTAATATAGGTCTTATTTCCTCACCTTTTAATATTTCTTTGGTGGGAATATTGCTAGCAAAAGTTGTCCAATAATCATCAGAGTGGTTTTTGCGGTATTCATAAAAATACCAATCGGGGTTATGATATATGGTCAAAACAAGATCGTCTATATTTTCCCTTGAAGCAAGCTCTGTAACCGTGGCATATGCTTTCTCGACATGAGCTTTTCTCGTCATATTTACATGCATGAATGAGCTTGTTATAGCGATAGCAATTATCAGAATAACGGCGACGAATGCCGAAGCGTAAATTAAGAATATCTTTTTCATTTACATCCACCTTTCATTTTTTTGCTTGAACACCTTATTCAAGGTTGAGTTTTTTTGTCATTATAGCTTGTGTTACAAACCAAAAAATAACGGATGCGATTGAGTTGATTACTATAATAGAGCAGACTGATATATGGTTAAAGAGTAACATATGTGCGATAGACCAACGTTTAAACTCATCTGTCACGAAAACTGTCAAGTATAAAGTGCTCAGCGCTATCTGCACTATAATGAAACAGATGAAAAACACACCGAAGGCTTTAAGTATTCTGTTCTTTTTGGCTGTCTGACCGATGGTGATGCAGAAGTAGCAAAAAAGTACGATCGATATATCAAGGGATAAGACCATAACTATTAACTCTGCGATAAGTGCAATTGCGTTTCCTATACCGTCCGCGAATAAAGATATAGCCATTTCTGTAAGTAAGTAATAAAGGTCTAGGCCCCAAAGTGCAATAAATACGCTAGCGATAACTATTAGGTGGCTTAGCAAAAGGATTATTATAGCCGCAAAAAGCTTTACAAAAATATGCGTTCTGTTGCTGACGGGCAGCGTAAAGGTTAGATAACCTTCCGAAGAGTACATATTTTTATAAAAGCGAATGATGATAAGCGAGATGGAAAAAACATAAAGCGCTATAGATAACATGAGAAAAACGCCTTCAATCATTGCACCGATAGCATCTTTAACTGATATGCTGACAAAACCGCTCATCTCATCGCTACTGCTGAAAAAACGGCTTATTTTTGTCATTATTCCGCCAAGAAAAACAACGGGCAAAAACAGACCGAGGGTGCGGAAATAGTATGTAAGTTCATATTTCATTAGCTTCTTTACCATTTGAATACCTCCCTGAAAAGAGCGTCAACGCTCATGCCTTTTTCTTCGCGTATCTCATCTACCGTCTTGTGAAGCATGATGTGTCCGCGGTTTATAAATATTGCCTCATCCAGCACGGACTCAATATCCGAAATAAGATGCGTGGAAATGAGCACGGAAGCGTCGGGGTTATAATTGTTGATGATGGTAGAGATGACGTAATCTCTCGTCGCAGGGTCAACAGCCGCAATGGGCTCGTCAAGGACGTAAAGAAGTGCATTTCTGCTCATAATGAGTATCAGGCACACCTTTTCCTTGTTACCTTTGGAAAGGTTTTTAAGCCGCATATTTTTGGGAACACCGAGACGATCAAGCATTTCGTAAGCAAGCTCGGGGCGGAAATCCTCATAAAAATCGCAAAAGAGCTCAACTATCTGCTCTGCCGTCATCCACGGCATCAAAAAATTGTTGTCGGGCAGATAGGAAACTATCTTTTTCGTTTCGATGCCGGGCGTCATTCCGTTAACGAGTATGCTTCCTGAAGTGGGAGTAAGCAGGCCGTTGATAAGCTTTATAAGCGTTGTTTTTCCCGAACCGTTAGGACCTAAAATTCCGATGACCTTACCCGGTTCAATGGTAAGATCGATTTTATTAAGCGCAAGTACGTTGCCGTAGCTTTTTGTCAGCTCCGTACATTTAAGAAGCTCGTTCATTGTTTACCTCCTTGACATTCATTGATATATCGGATGATCTCATCCGTTTGGCATCCGAGCTGTGACATTACAGCAAGGTATTCCTGCGTTTTTTTCATGCGCAAGGCGCTCACCTCGGATGATGCGGCTTCAATGTTTTCGTTTACATACCATCCCGAACAGCGCACGGAATGGATAACACCGCGTCGTTCAAGCTCCTCAAAGGATTTTTGAACTGTGTTCGGATTGACACCCGCCAAAAGCGCAATCTCTCTGACCGAAAAAAGCTTTTCTCCCGCCGAAAATTCACCGTTTGCAATTGCAACGCAGACAAGCTCGCAAATTTGCGGACATATGGGACGGGATTTGTCAAGTGTCCAATTCAATTTCATCACCTCTTTTGTATTAGTGTACTATTATTGTAATACAGATTTCACTGTTTGTCAAGGCTTTTTTGGAAAAATTTTAATAAGTGAAGATAATAAGGAAGGAAAATCGAACGCAAGAGCAAAATATGCAAAAGCTCAGCAGGCATCCTCACACCAAGAGAAAAGCTTGTTTTTTGACCAAAACAATCGTTTGGACAGTCAAGGATGCCTGTCCCTACGGGTAATAGGGAAAAACTACGGCAAGGTTTACGGTTGTTTTGTCAGTAAAAAAGTTTCCGTGCGGAGCATTTATCCCCGACGCTCAATAAACAATGTGAAATGGAAGAAAATTTGCGGAGCGGATAATAGGAGCACCTATTTTTGAGATGAAAATTCAATTAAAAACCAACAATTTATGTTTTAAAATCACGACAAAACATACCGAGCATATCTTACCGACGAGCAAAAAGCACTTTTTCGTAAAGCCAAGGCAAAAAATTTGAAGCAAGTAAAATGACGAAAAAGTCGTTTTGATGGGAGGGATTCTAAAGGGAGGGAAGAATCGAAACTTCCCTCCCGAACGAATAATGAGCTTTTGCGCATTATTCGTTTTGAGGCTCTCTTTTGTCCATTTCTTCTGCGTAGAAGAAATGGACGTATAAAAACACCCTCTCCGTCCCATCGTAGGTAACGATGTTTTCATAGTTTGCTCCGCCTTCGCCTGCGGTCGATTCGTGGGCGGGCGTTCACAGAACGCCCCTACGACAACGATGCTGATATAGCATATTGCGTTTTTTGAAAGAATCCACCCACCGCAAGCGATCCCCCTCCTTTAGGCAAGGAGAGCAAAGGCACGGTTGTGAAGCGCGTACAAAAAACCACCTGCCGTTTTAAATGGCAGGTGGTTCCTCGTGTCACAGTTCAATATCGACCTTATATTCATCTTCAATGAGAATATATTCCGCGCCATGCGCTTGCGCCTGATTTAAAAAATGTGCATTATCCGCCAAAACACTTTCAAGCGTACACCATTCATCGTCTAAGCGCTGTTCAATAACGCTTGCGTACTTTTTGACGTCGGAAAAATGCTTCTTTATATAGCCCTCGCTCATTATCAGACAATAATACTTTATATCGCCAAGATATTCCGAAGAAAAGTCCTTTTCCCAATCAAAGGGAATATAACAGCCCTCCACAATAAGGTTTTGTTTGTTTTCGACGGCGGTTTTTATCATCTCGCGAACGATAGGCCATAAATAACCGGTCAATTCTTCGTCGTCAGACATGGGTGTAAGCGCAGTGTTGCCACTTCGGATAAGCCCCATTTTTAAATGGTCCATGGATAAATAAGGGAATTTATACTTTTCGAGCAGCTTTTGCGCGAGCGTCGTTTTGCCGACGTGGGATGCACCTGTAATTAAAACTATCATCGTTCCTCCTCATACCGTTAAAAAGCCCGACTTTAAAAGTCGGGCTTTAAAGCTTTTACTGCTGATCTGCGTTTACGTCAAAATCGAATTCATCGGAAAGAAGCTCAACGAATTCAGCTGCGACAGCGTTGAATTCATCGTCATCCTCGATAGTGGAAAGAAATTCATTTCCATCTTCGTCCGTATCTATTCGCATAATGATCATATCGTCATCGTCAGTTTCTTCCGCGGGGATAAGAGCGGCGTACGTTGCACCTTCGTGCTCTACCATATCCAAGAAAATAAACTCTACCTCGTTACCGTTGTCGTCGACCAACGTAACTGTGGGAGTGAATTCGCCTTCATCATGAGCGTCATGGCTGTGATCGTGACCGCAACCGCAACCGCATTCATGCTCGCCGGGAAACGGAATGTTGTGTTCATCATGAATCATTTCAGTTACCTCTTTTTCTTTTGGAAATAATGACCGAGCCTGAAATAACAGAGCCGATCACCACGGCGGCGATAGCCGCAATAGTAATTTTTACAGGCGCTTGGTTTTCAAGCGGCTCGTTCGGTGTGGGAACAGGTATATCTGATGTCTGTTCGCTGTCAGCAAATACTACGGTGCAGGAAAAGAGCACGAGCATTGCCAACAGTAGAGAAAGAAACATTTTCATATCTTTATCTCTTTATTTAAGCAATATTTTTGCAGCTTCCGTCAGCTTAACGACCTTTTCATCGGCTTCGGCAACAGTTTCAGCACGAGCAAGGATATATACCTTGATCTTCGGCTCTGTGCCTGAAGGACGAATGATAATATCGCTTCCGTCCTCTAAAACGAACGCGAGAACGTTGGAGGAGGGGAGAGTAAGCTCTTGCTTCGAGCCGTCGATAAGGTTTGTTTTGACCTTGTTTTTGTAGTCGGCAAAGGAAACGATATTGAGCGGGCCGAATGATGTGGGCGGCTCACGGCGAATGCTTGCCATAAGCTCAGCCATAGCCGTCATACCTGCCGCGCCTTCAAAAACAGTATTTATCAGCTTGTCGCGGTATGCACCAAACTCATCGTAAAGCTTTTGCATCTGCTCAAGCAAGGTAAGTCCCTTGCTCTTATAATATGCGGCGGCTTCGCAAATGAGCATTGAGGCAACGACGCCGTCCTTATCGCGGACGTACCCACCTGCCATATATCCGTAGCTTTCCTCAAAGCCGAATACAAAGCGCTCCTCATGACCTTCAGCTTCTAAAAATCCTATTTGCTCGCCGATATACTTAAAGCCTGTCAGAACGCGGCGTACCTCACAGCCGTACTTGTCAGCGATGGGACCTGACATTTCCGAGGAAACGATAGTCGTAACGGCAACGGGATCTTTCGGAAGCGTACCCATTTCCGTGCGTCCTTCAAGAACGTAGTTGAGAAGCAAGCAGCCGACCTCGTTACCTGTCATCAGCTTGTAGCTGCCGTCGCTGTCACGAACGGCAATACCGAGTCTGTCGCAGTCGGGGTCTGTCGCCAATATCATATCAGCGTCAACGCTTGCGGCAAGCTCCTTACCGATAACGAAAACATCGGGGATCTCGGGATTGGGGTAAGGCACAGTGGGGAAGTTGCCGTCGGGCATTTCCTGCTCCTTAACGACAGTCACGTCGTTAAGACCCAAACGGGAAAGAATCTCACGAACGGGGACGTTACCCGTGCCGTTGAGGGGCGTATAAACAAGCTTGAGTCCCGACTCGGCACAAATACCGGGATAAACTCTGCGTGCCATAATAGCGTCGTAAAACGCTTCGAGCACGTCGCTACCCATGTGGGAGATAAGCTCGCTTGAAAAGTCAGCAAGCTTAACGTCGTCGAAAATACGCACCTTGCTTATAAATTTAGTAACCTCGCCTGCATCAAAGTCAGTCATCTGGCAGCCGTCGGCACCGTAGCATTTGTAGCCGTTGTACTTAGCTGGGTTGTGGCTGGCTGTGAGCATAAGACCGCCATCGCATTTGAAATAGCGAACGGCGAAGGAAAGCACGGGCGTGGGCTGTAATGTGTCAAAAATGTGGACACGAATGCCGTTACCTGCCAAAACTCTTGCCGCTTCTTTGGCGAAAAGGTCGGATTTGATTCTGGAGTCGAAGGAGATGGCAACGCTGGGTGCAGAGCACTTTGCGTTGAGGTAATCGGCGAGACCTTGAGTGGCACGGCGAACCGTATAAATGTTCATACGGTTTTCGCCTGCGCCGATAACGCCGCGCAAGCCGCCTGTACCAAAGGCGAGCTCACGGTAAAATCTGTCCATGATCTCGTCCTCGTTGCCTTGGATCGAGAGCAGTTCTTCAGTTAGATCGGGATCTTCAATGGCTTTTTCAAGCCATACAGAAAAATCTCTGTCGTATTCACCCATAAAAAGTATTCCTCTTTCAGATTATTCGTTGCAGGGATTTGCCATGCAAAGGTCGATGATCTCCTGCATATTGCAAGTTGCAAGACCGATATTCGTGTCAGCAGCACCGTAGTAGATCTTGATGGAGCCGTCAGGTTCGGGGATAGCGTTGCAAATGAACGTAACGTTGCCGACTCTGCCTTCGTTTTCATAATCGTTCTGCGGTTCGGGATAGAGAAGGAAATCCTTTGTATAGCCGAGGATCTTTGCGGGATTTTCAGCGTCAAGGATGCAAGCTTTGATTCTGTAAATAAAGCCGTTGCAGGTCGTGGAAACAGTGTGATAGAATTCAAGCCAGCCTTCTTTTACGCGGATGGGAACAGCGCCTGCACCCATCTTAAAGCCGTCCATGAAGGGAACGCCGTTGAACTTAACAGGCTCGCTCTTGCCCCAGAAAACAAGGTCGGGAGAGTAGCTTACCCACATGGAGCAGGGATCCTGCTCGTTGCCGAAGGGACGGTCAAGACGGCAGTAAAGTCCGTTTATCTTTTCCGGGAAGAGAGCACCGTTACGGTTGCCGAGCTCGCTGGCGATAGCTACACGCTCAAATGTTTCGAAATCCTTTGTCTTGATGATGCCGACACGGACGTTATTCTGGCTAAGGTCGCTGGCGTAAAGGATGATGAATTCGTCGCCTATCTGAGTGATACGCGGGTCGTATGTGCAGGTTTCGGGATGTGTCGGGTCGGGAGCAGGCCACTTCGGAGGCTGGGGATCAGCTTTGAAGTTGTAGCCGTCCTTGCTGCGAGCGATCCAGATACGGTGAATATCGTCAAGCGTTGTAACGTCCATCATAAGGATGTATTCGTCTTTATATTTGATAGCGCCGGGGTTGAAAGTATAAAGACACTGAATAGGCATCATAGAGGGAGACATAACGGGATTGTTCTCATACTTGACCATATATTTTTTCGTTGCAAATTCCATTTTGGTTTACCTTCCTTTATTTAATAGTATATATAATATTGTAACAGATAATATTAGGTATGTCAAGAAAAAGCTGCATATAATTGTTGACATAATATAATATTTTATTCTTGATTTTTACGGGCAAGTGGGGTATAATAAATATAATTATGCTGAAAGAGATGAAAATTCGGCGAAATTGTGTAAAAAGAAAGGTATGGTAATTTGCAATGGCTGAAAATTGCACACACAACTGCTCAAGCTGCTCACAAAATTGCTCGAGCCGCAAGGAGAAGCAGAGCTTTATAGAAAAGCCCCATGAGCTTTCACAGATCAAAAAGGTTATCGCTGTAGTCAGCGGTAAGGGCGGAGTAGGTAAATCTCTTGTAACGTCAATGCTTGCTGTAAAATCAAACAGAGCAGGTAATAAA
This sequence comes from Oscillospiraceae bacterium, assembly GCA_015067075.1. Taxonomy (GTDB): domain Bacteria; phylum Bacillota; class Clostridia; order Oscillospirales; family SIG530; genus SIG530. The sequence continues at coordinate 22,816 of SVND01000004.1, read as the reverse complement.
ACGGCTATCCTTGACGCTGATATAACGGGTCCGTCCGTTCCGAAGGCGTTTGGTATCCACGAGCGCGCAAAAGGCGACGAATCGGGAATATATCCCGTAAAATCAAAATTCGGTATCGACGTAATGTCATTGAATTTGCTTTTGGCAAACGATACCGATCCCGTAATTTGGAGAGGTCCCGTTATTGGCGGAACGGTAAAGCAGTTTTGGACGAATGTTATTTGGGGCGATATTGACTGTATGTATATCGATATGCCTCCCGGAACGGGCGACGTTCCCCTTACGGTTTTCCAATCTATTCCCGTTGACGGAATAATAATCGTCACATCGCCTCAGGAGCTTGTATCAATGATAGTTGAAAAGGCTGTAAAAATGGCGAAAATGATGGACATTCCCGTTTTAGGTATCGTTGAAAACATGAGCTACGTAAAATGCCCCGATTGCGGCAAGGAGCATAAGATATTCGGAGACAGCCACATTGAAAAGGTTGCCGAGGAATTTGGACTTGAGGTTCTTGACAGACTGCCCATTATGCCTGAGATCGCGGCTAACGTGGACAGCGGAACAATAGAGCTGTTTGAAAGTGACACATTGCTTGACAATACGCTCGCTAAAATTGAAAGTGTTAAAACAGAGGGTGTAAAATGAAGAAGCATGAGGAAAAAGCAAGGGAGCTTTTCCACGGCGGAATGAATTGTGCGCAGGCTGTATTTTGCGCATTTTCAGACGTGACGGGATTTGATGAAAAAACGGCTCTTGCCATAAGCTCCTCTTTTGGCGGCGGTATGGGAAGACTGCGCGAGGTATGCGGCGCTGTATCGGGAATGCTGATGGTTGCCGGCGTAAAGTACGGGGCGTACGATGTCAACGACAACGAGGCGAAGGCATCGCATTATGCTCTTATTCAGTCCCTTGCAAAGCAGTTTGCCGAGGAAAACGGAAGTTATATCTGCCGTGAGCTTTTGGAGCTTCCGAGCGGAGCGGATGAGCCGACGCCTGAAAAGAGAACGGAAAGCTATTATAAACGCCGTCCCTGCGCGGAATATGTGGCTTGTGCGGCGCGCATATTGGATAAACAGCTTGGAATAGAGCAGTAAAACAGTAATATTTAAACGGACAACGCATAGAATTTGACATGGGTGAAAGGAGAACGTCGTATGCTCAAAAAAATGCTTTGTCCGTTTTTTATATTCATATTTATTTTTACAGGCTGTGCGGAAATTCACGAAGAGATTTTCGTGCAGATATACCCTATCGAAGGATACAGGCTCGTTCAGCGTGCCATGTTTACATCGAATAACGGATATACCCGTGAGCTGTATTTTACGTTCAAAAATGCTGAAACAGGAAAAAACACGTCAATCCTTGCGCTTATAAAGCCAACGAGCACCATCGTGGAGCAAGCTACGGGTAGAGCGCTTACAGTTGCCGATATCACACCGGGCACCTTCGCGGCGCTGTATTTCAGCGAAGCTGATTTCGCTGAGGGTGTGCCGAAAAAAGCGCAAGCAATGCGAGTTGTGGTGCTGGCTGATCAAGTAAGCGCGCAAACACCGCAGACGCAGGGCTGTGTCGCCGTAAATAACGCAGTAATCGAGCGTGTCAGCAATAACACGGTGACCGTACTGCTGAGTAAAACTCTGGAGCAGCCGCAGTTTATGACGCTTTACATAACGCCATCCAGCCGCTTCTACGGTGAAAATGGACAGCTTATAGCGTACACGGCTTTAAAACGCGGCAGTATATGCACGCTTTATATTCCGGAAAAAAATGATATATACGGCAGAAATATGCTGAAAAGTCTTGTTGTCACGTCTTAGAAAAATACATAACGAGTGAGTGCGGCAAAAGCTTTGCAAAAACGCGGTAGAGCTTATAAAACAGCGTTGGAGTGTAAACACCGCGGCGTTTGTCACAGGCGTTGAGCGCACCGCGCACGACCTTTGAGGGAATACAAAAGGGAAGCGTGTCATATGTAGGCGAGTCACCCTTGCCGATGCCCGCAATGCCGAGAAACTCCGTGCTCATGGGACCGGGACAAACGGCAAGTACGTTTATATTTTTCTTTTTCAGCTCAAAACGAAGACTGCGTGAAAAGCTCATAACGTAAGCTTTTGTGGCGCTGTAAACTGTCATTCGCGGATTTGGCGCGAAAGCTGAAATGGAGCAAACGTTGATAACGGTGCTTCCGCTTTCCATATGGTTAAGCACCAGCGCCGTTACAGCCGTGAGAGCTCTGCAGTTCAGGGCGACTATATCAGCCTGTTCAATGCAGTCAAGCTCATCTACGTTGCCCAGCTTGCCAAAGCCTGCGTTATTTATGAGCAGACGTACGGCAGCCTTGCTTTCACAAAGCATATGCTTGAGAGTGTGAATGCTTTCGTCTTTCGTAAGGTCAAGAGCTATTGGTAAAACCTTGCCTTCGGGAAAATTCTGCGCCAGTGAATTAAGCCTGTCTGCGCGGCGCGCAATTATCCATATGCAGTCAAGCTCGCTGTAGCGCGTGTATACTTGGTTTAAAAATTCAATTCCGAGTCCTGCGGAAGCACCTGTAATAATAGCTATATTCATAAGATCTCCTTTATGATAACACAGTCCGGCAAATTTTTTGCCGGACTGTTACTTTAATTTTTATTTCTGCCGTCTGCGGATAAGGAAGATGGAAATGCTTACGATAAGCGCTCCGACGAACGCTATTGCAATGGCAATGATTATGAGAAGCACCATATTCGGGGCATTGTCCGCACGTTCATTTGTAACGGGAACAAAGAAAGCTTCTATGGTGTGATCGCCCATAACGTCTTCGAAGGTGTAAACGCTGACAGCACCGATGCTGACACCGTCAACGAGAACGTCTCTTATGGAGTATCCCATGTTGGGAGTTATGGCAAAGCCTTTGTCATAGCCTTGTACGGCATCAACTGCACCGTGGGGAAGAATATTACCGCCTTCCTGCGCAGATGCAGTGATAGTAAATATTTCAGTAGCCGTGCCTGCGCGCTCGAAAATAGCGGAAAGCGTAACGTCAGATGCAGGCATGACGAATTCAAACTGACCGTTTATACGGGAGATAGCAGTAGAATTGTATTTAAGCGTGCCGTTTTTAAGGGAAAATCCGTCGTCAGGGAAGACGAAAACTGTGATGGTCGCGCCTTCGACTGCAGATGATGCGCTTGCTGTTATCAAGCCGTTGGGAATATCATCAACGATATGAATGTTGTAATAGGTTTCCTGTTCCACGAAAGCTTCAAAGGTGGCGCTGATGAAAACATCTTCTTCAGGCATTGCAAATTTGCACGTTCCGTCCTCTGCAACGATGTACTGTGTGCCGTTGCATCTGAGTGAACCGTTCTGAAGTCTGTAGCCCTCGGCGCAAATGACGGTTATCGTAACTATCTCGCCTGCCTGAGCAGATTCAAAATCAACTGTAACCTTGCCGTTGGCGATAGTCGGAGAAACGGTTATGGCGTAGACTGCAGGCGGAATAAGCTCAAACTGCGCTGTAATAGTTACAGCCTCGTCAGGCATCGTAAAACGGAAGGTCGTGCCTGATACCTCTGCAGGTATTCCGTTATATGCAAGAGAGCCTTCCACAAGCTGATAGCCGTCTGCAGGGAGTATGTCGCCTGTAACGACCGTACCTTTAGCGGCGGCGTCGAAAACGACCTCAATTGAACCGTTTTCCGTTTTGGCGATGGTGATGGGACGGGACGTAACGGGAGCAAGCTCAAATTCTGCTGTTACTGTTACGGCGTTGTAGCCCATGGTGAATGAGTAAACACCGTTTACAGCGGTAAGGACTTTGCCATCCACTTTGAACGAGCCCTCCTTCAATCTGTATCCGCTGTCAGGCTTTGCCGTAAGCGTGACGACGGAGCCGTTTGTAGCGGAAGCAGAAGAGGGGATAATAGTTCCGTTCGTCATGGAAGCAATGGTAATGGGACGGGCAACAGGCGTTACCTCAGCGAAATCTGCCGTAAGAACAACGTGCTCTGCGGGCATTGTGAAGGTGTACTGACCGTTGACGTTAAGAATTTCCTTGTCGTTATATTTAAGTGAGCCCTCTACGAGCTTGAAATTGCTTTCGGGGTTTACGGAAACTGTAATTTTAGCGCCTTGTTCAGCGGAAGCTACGTTGGGAATGAGCGAGCCGTGAACAGCGTTTGAGGATATTGTATAGATGGGTGATGCCGTACGGATAAAGGACGCGAAAACCGTAACATCCTTGTCGGGCATGATGAAGGTGTAAACTCCGTTTTTAATAGCCACAGCCGTACCGTTGAAGGTAAGGGAGTTAGGTGCGAGAGAGTAACCGCTGTTGGGCGTCACGGTGATCTCGATAACGTCGCCCTCGTTTGCAACTGTGCGATTAAAGGAGAGCGTACCGTTTTCTATATCAGCGCAGGTGATCTTGTAATGGGACATGACGGGATTTCCGCCGTTTTGCGAGGAAGAAACGCCCCAGCCGAAATATGTATTGTCTGAATTATTGTTTACCCAGGTATTGAGGGCTTGTACTACAGTAGAACAGGCTGTCCCCGATACGATAACGGGTGTGTTGCTGACAGTTGACAAAGAAAGGTCTGCGGAATAGAAGCCGCAATTCTGATAAAAGCTTGTGCTGTTATCTGTTTTTCTCCAATAGCAGTATCTTACAGTGCCCGTGGATTTTGCAACAAGGGCATCGGAAAGGTAATCGTTAGATTCTGATGCAGTGACAGTGCCTGCGCTGTAGCAGTTTTCGACGGTGCCTGTTACATGGGAAGCGATGCCGCCTGCATAGCTTTCCTTGCCGCCGCGTGATGTGACGTTTCCTGTGCTGTAGGAGTTGTAAAGGGAAGCGTCGAGGTCGCCTACGATACCTCCTGCGTGGTTAGTGCCTGAAACGGTGGAAAGACTGCCGTAAGCGCCGACGTTACCCGTGTTGGAGCAGTTTTTTATGGCGCCGCCGCCCTGTGATGTGCCGACGATACCGCCGGCGCAGGAAGCGGAAGAAAGAGCAGCATTGCTGTTGGGATTGGAAGCTGTTATATCAGCGCTGTTTGAGCAGGTGAGAACACTTGTGCGTCTGCCGAGACCGACAATGCCGCCGCAAGCCGCTGTGCTGGGCGTTGTGGCAGAGGAGGAATCGGAAAGCGTTGCCTTGATGGGCGCGGAGTTTTTGCTTTCTGAAACCGTGCAGTTGTCGGAAAAGCCGACGATACCGCCTGCATAAGAGCTGCGAGAGGGGTTGGACGAGCTTGAAACTGTAGCTGTGACGCTGCCGCCGTTATAGCAAGCGCGTACAGAGCCTGCGGAGCAGAGAGCGGCAATACCGCCGCCTGCTACGTTTCCGTTTCCGTCAGCGACGATGGAGGCGTTGTTTTCACAGGAGGATATGGAGGAGGAAGACATTGCAGCTATACCTGCGGCAACGTTTGCGCTGTAGCCGCCGCGCGCTGTGATAGTACCCTTTGCGGAGCAATTTGTAACCGAACTTGTAACGGCGTTGCCGACGATGCCTGCGCAGTAGCTTATGTCGGATGCTTCGCCCGTAACAGTACCGCTAAAGGAGCAGTTGTAAACGGAAGCGCCTGTGGAAGCGCCTGCGATACCTCCTAAAGCGACTTTTTCAAGGGAGGAGTCAGCGGTGACGGTGCCTTCAACGTTGAGGTTTGAAACGGATGCACCGCTTGCAAGCATGCCAAAAAGACCGCCAAAGGCATGGTTTTTGACGTTGAGACCTGTAACGGTGTTTCCGCCGCCGTCGAAAAAGCCGTCAAAGGGCTTTTCAGCGCCGATGGGAGTCCATGCGCGCTCGGCGAGAGCTATGTCGTTGCTGAGCTTGAAATAAACGCCTGCGAAGCTTTCACCGCTTGAAAGAGCAGAGCCTATGGTCTTAAGCTCCGCAACCGTTTTTATAAGATACGGATTGGAAGCGGAGTTAGGCTGCGTACTGCTTTGCAGAGTGAGCTTTGAAAGCGTCTGCGATGCTGTGGCAAAAACAGGCATGGGAAGTAAAAAAGCAATAAAAAGGGTGCATAATAAAAGAGCACCTGCGCGCAAAATTTTATTCAACTGAATGTCCTCCTTTAAATTCTGTACCTTATATTATACACAATATAAAGGATAAAGGCAAGAGATTTTCAAAAAAAACGGCAAAATAACGGAAAAAAATCAACCAAAAATAAAAAAAATTAAAAAATTTAAAAATAACTCTTTACAAAACGCAAAATATATGTTATTATATAAGCCGTGTTTGGGGTATTAGCTCAGTTGGTAGAGTGCCACACTGGCAGTGTGGATGTCAGCGGTTCGAGTCCGCTATGCTCCACCAGCAAAAAAGTCCAATTTGTCGGGAAGACAAATTGGACTTTTTTGAATAATGTTTGCATTCGCAAATGCATCACTGAAAAGAGCGATTTTTGAAAATTGTGTAGATTAATAGCGTAATGTTTTTTATGAAAATGCGTTTAAAAAGGAGGATAACTATGCCGTTATTAGTGATTATAGCTGTAGTTGTTGTGATAATTGTAGTAACTAAATCCATTAACGAAAAGAAGTACAAAGAATTAGACGCTGAAGTGTTAAGAAAATTAGGTTTTTCAAGTTGGAATATTGTTTCTGATATTGATGCGAATGTAATTGTAAAAAGTCGTCAAGCGTTGGAGAAATACGACGACATAAAATTTTTTAAAGAAAACAAAGAAAAGCTTGTTCAGGCGAAGAAAATTATACAAAGAAAAAATGAAGTTGCAAATATTTTAAGCCATTTTCTCAGCAATAATGAATATAAGGGGCATTCGCAATATAATAAACTTGCAGAAAATATTAATACAACTATTAGAAATGCAAAGGCTTACAGAATTTGTGTTACGTATATATCCTCTGCTGGAAATAACTTGGGTACAAGAATAATCAGATTAAGCCAATATGACATAGATAAGTTTGATGAAGACCCAGCATTACTTATGGGGAAAGGAGAATTAAATAAGTACCTGAAAGAACAAGAAAAAGAAGCATTGAATCAAAAACAACATAAATATTATGAGAATGTAAACAAGATTATAGATTATGCAAATGAGAACAGAAAACTTTTGTTTATAAAAGGTAGCGTAGAACAATTGGATAATTTAATTATGCAGTTGTTTGATAGAACGGTTAATAGCATCAAAAAAATAAAGGATATAAATAGCGAAGAATGGGAGATTATTAATAAATTTGTAGCGCATATTGAGCAAGAAATAACGAAGATTGTTGATAGTAATCAAAGAATTCTTGATTACTATGATTCTCCTGCATTTTTTAAAATAAAAGAAACCTGCGAAGTGTTAATGAGTACGCAAAGAGAATTTAATGAATACATAACAGAGAAAGTGGAATCCATTTCACAACTTTTTGGAACAAGAGTTGTTCGAAACGAAACAATTAATGAAGATGAATACCAGTATATTCGTCCGTACAAAAAGACAATTAATCCTTTTATGGCAGAAGTGTCAGCTACCGTATTCGCAAGCGCGGAAAATAATCCGCTTGATTATGTAATAAAAAACTTTTACCCTAACAAAAACATATATCCTGAACAAATACAAAAACTGCATTTACTTATAGAAGAACTTGCTACATTAAAAGAAGCAAAGGAAATTATTGAAAACTACAAAAAAGAGTATCAACAGTATATTAATGATGTTCCGGATTATGTTATGGAGGAAGATGAAGCAGGTTTCTATTCAAGATTAGGGTTTGCGAATATTGATGAAAGTGTACTTGTGGTAGAATATACATTTTCCTATACTTCTAGTGGCGGAAAGGCAAAGAGAAAATTTACTGTACCAATGACCGAGGAATCTATAGTAGAGTTAATTAAAGCGTTAGAGGAGAAATTTACCGCAAGTGATTTTACAAAAGAACAAAGAGCGTTAATGACAAATAAACTTCGTGAATTTGTCAAAAAACGCGACGATTTCACATGTCGTATTTGTGGAAATTCTATTCATGCAGAACCAAACTTACTATTGGAGATAGACCATATTGTGCCTGTATCAAAAGGTGGCTGTACAATAGAAGATAACCTTCAAACATTATGTTGGAAATGCAATAGAGCAAAGAGTAATAAAATGGCGAATTAGAATTTAATAGAAATAGTATATAAGCTTAAATTTCGTTAAGCAAGCAACCATAACAAAAACAGAACATTTGTCTTCCAGGCAAATTGGACTTTTTTAAATAATGTTTGCCTACGCAAATACATCACTAAAAACAAAACATAAACTGAAAACACTTGCAAGCGGACGCAATTCATGGTAAAATAAAAAGAAAAGCAAAAAAAAGGAGGCGGATCGGTTTGGCTGATTTTGTCGATATAGTTAAAATACACATAAAAGCAGGCGACGGCGGCAACGGTGCTGTTTCATTTCACAGGGAGAAATACGTTGCATCGGGCGGACCTGACGGCGGTGACGGCGGCAAGGGCGGAAACGTTGTTTTCGTTGTTGACGATCATGTAAATACGCTGATCGATTTCAGATACAAGCGCAAATTTGTTGCGCAAAACGGAGCTAACGGAGGCTCTAAAAAGTGCACGGGCAAAAGCGGTGAAAGCATTACGATCCGTGTTCCCCGAGGAACGCTTATAAAAGATGCCAATACGGGCAGACTTATTAAAGATATGTCAGACAGCGAGCCTTTTATTGCCGCAAAGGGCGGCAAGGGCGGCGCGGGAAACGTACATTTCGCAACGGCGACGAGACAGACGCCGCGCTTTGCAAAGGTTGGCACACCCGGTGAGGAATACGATATAACGCTTGAGCTTAAGCTCTTGGCTGACGTAGGACTTCTGGGCTTTCCCAACGTCGGCAAATCGACGCTTATTTCCGTCGTTTCTGCGGCAAAGCCGAAGATAGCCAATTATCACTTTACAACTCTTACACCTAATCTCGGCGTTGTAAAAATAGCCGATGATGCATCCTTTGTAATGGCTGATATTCCGGGACTTATCGAGGGCGCAAGCGAGGGACAGGGCCTCGGTCACTATTTCCTGCGCCACGTTGACAGATGCAGGCTTTTGGTGCATCTTGTAGACGTCGCATCGAGTGAGGGACGCGATCCCATAAGCGATTTTGAGATAATCAACAGCGAGCTTGAGCGCTATGACAGCGAGCTTGCGAAAAGACCGCAGATCGTTGCGGCAAACAAGGCTGATATTGCGGAGCCCGAGCAGGTCGAGCGCTTCAGAGAATATATTGAGGGCAAGGGCCTTGAAATGTTCGTCATTTCAGCCGCAACGGCGCAGGGCACGAGAGAGCTTATAAACAGAGTTTATGAGCGCGTTTGCGAGCTTCCGCCTGTTACGGTATATGAGTCCGAGCCTGAACCGATAGTTTTGGAAACTGACGATAAGACTGTAACCGTAACGGTCGAGGACGGCGTATACTTTGTTGAGGGTAAGTGGCTTTTGAGAGCTATTGCCAATACGAATTTCGGAGATTACGAATCGGTTCAGTATTTCCAGCGTATTTTGCGCGATAACGGCGTTATAGATAAGCTGGAGGAAGCGGGAGTCCAGGAGGACGATCTCGTATCGATCTACGATATCGAATTCAGATTTATTAACTGATATACGGAAGAAATGCAATGGAAAATAATCTTTTCAAAAAAGCGTGCAGAACATTGGAGCTTGACAAGGTGCTTGCAATGCTTGCGGAGCAATGCGTATGCGACGATGCAAAGCAGATGGCAAGGGATATTGAGCCGAAAACAGAGCTTGGAGAAGTAGAGGCGCAAATATCGGAAACGACGGCGGCAAAGCTCATGCTTTTGCGCAGAAGCGCCCCGTCTTTTCGCGGCGTTGTCAATATAATCTCATCCGTCGGACGTGCGGCGGCAGGCTCAACGCTTTCCGCCAGAGAGCTTATAAACGTGGGCAACGTGCTTGCCACGGCGCGCGGACTTATTGCGTATCAGGAAAACGGGATAGAGATGGAAACGTGCATCGACGGACTTTTTGCATCGCTTTCCGCAAATTCCTATCTTGAAAACAGAATATTCGACGCTATCGTTGGCGAGGATGAAATAGCAGACAATGCAAGCGCGGAGCTTGCATCCATACGCCGTAAGATTGCGGCAACGAACCAAAAAATACGCGACACACTTCATAAAATAGTACATTCACAGCAGTACCAGAAGGTGTTACAGGACTCGCTTTTCACCATCCGTTCGGGAAGATTTGTCGTTCCCGTAAAAGCGGAGAGCAGAGGAGAGCTTCCCGGTATCGTACACGGCTCGTCATCAAGCGGAGCTACGCTGTTTATCGAGCCGATGCCCGTAGTTGAGGCAAATAACGAGCTTTCCGTTCTTTTTGACAAGGAAAAGGAAGAGATTGAGCGTATACTTGCGGAGCTTTCCGCTGAAACGGCAAATTTTGCCGAAAGCATTGCCGCCGATTATAAAATAATCGTAAAGCTTGATTTTATCTTTGCCAAGGCGCGCCTTTCCATGCAATATAAAGGCGTTCAGCCGCAGCTTAACGACGACGGCATAATTGATATGAAGCAGTGCCGCCATCCGCTCATTCCTTACGACAAGGTAGTGCCTATTGACGTTCGCTTGGGCGAGCAGTTTGATACGCTCGTTATAACGGGTCCGAACACGGGCGGTAAGACGGTTTCGCTTAAAACTTTAGGACTTTTCAGCGTTATGCTCCAATGCGGCTTGCATATTCCTGCCGCAGAGGGCAGCCGTGCCGCAGTTTTTTCAAGCGTTTACGCTGATATTGGCGATGAGCAGAGCATTGAGCAATCGCTTTCCACGTTCTCGGCGCATATGACGAACATCGTTGCCATAATGCAAAGGCTTGATTACCGTGCGCTGGTGCTCTTTGACGAGCTTGGGGCAGGCACGGACCCCGTTGAGGGTGCATCCCTTGCCATAGCTATAATCGAGGCGGTGCGCAAGGCAGGGGCTCGTGTTGCGGCGACGACTCACTATGCGGAGATAAAGCTGTATGCACTTGAAACGGACGGTGTTGAAAATGCTTGCTGTGAGTTTGACGTTGAAACGCTGCGCCCCACATACAGGCTTTTAACAGGCGTTCCGGGAAGATCAAACGCTTTTGCTATTGCAAAGAGGCTTGGTATGTCCGACGAGGTCATCGGACGCGCAAAGGAGCTTACCAGCGAGGAAAGTATTCGCTTTGAGGATATTCTTACTGACCTTGAAAAGTCAAGACAGCAGGCGGAGCGCGACCGACTTGAGGCGGAGCAAGCGCGAAAAGCGGCGGAGCGTTATAAAAACCAGATGGAATTTGAAAAGCGCGAGGCAGATAAAAAGCTTGCCCGCGAGATGGACAGACTTAAGGCTGACACGGTACGCACCTTTGAAGAGGGCAAAAAAGCTATCCGTGAAATGATGACGGAGCTTGATAAGCTGAAGCTTGAAAAGGATGCAAGCGACTTTGCGGAGAAGCTTGAGCAGGTACGAGCAAGCGTTGGAGCGAGAGTTAAAAAGCTTGAAGCAAAGCCTGAGCAGACGGAAAGCCGTCCTGCCTTTGATGCGGCAAAGCCGTCAGCACTGCTTCCCGGCGTATCGGTGGAAATAGTATCCCTCGGTAAAACGGGCGTTGTTGAAACGAAGCCCGACAATCAAGGCAACGTAACGGTAAAGGTCGGCGCAATGAAGCTGAAGCTTCATTCGTCAGCACTGCGCTTAGTTAAGGAAAAAGCGGGACCGAAATCTGCGTCCAGCTATATCCGATCGGGCGATATTACAAGAAGCGTAAAGATGCAGCTTGACCTTCGCGGAATGAATGCGGAGGAGGCTATATTGGAGCTTGAGCAATACATTGACGATGCGATGATGGCATCTATCCCGACGGTAACCATTGTCCACGGAAAGGGCACGGGTGTGCTTCGCTCGGCTGTACATCAGGCGCTGAGAAGCAATAAAGCTGTAAAAGGCTATCGCCTCGGTAAATACGGCGAGGGCGAAAACGGAGTGACAATAGTAAATTTACAATAAAAGGAGCTTAAATTTATGCTTACAAAGGAAAAACGTGAATTTATTGAATTTATGCAGAGCGCGGACGTGCTCAGATTCGGTGAATTTAAGACAAAAAGCGGACGTCTTTCTCCCTATTTTGTCAATACGGGCAATTACAAAACGGGCGCGCAGATATCCCAGCTTGGTAAATATTATGCCGCTTGCGTAAAAGCTACACTTGGCGATGATTTTGACGCTATGTTCGGTCCTGCCTATAAGGGTATTCCTCTTGCTACGGCGGCGGCAGGCTCTCTTTTCGATATGTACGGCATAGATAAGCCCTACTTTTTCAACAGAAAGGAAAGCAAGGACCACGGTGAAGGCGGCTCTCTTGTAGGCTACAAGCCTAAGGACGGCGATAAGATAATCATAATCGAGGACGTTATTACGGCAGGCACAGCTGTAAGAGAAACTATTCCCGTGCTCAAGGCGGCGGCAGACGTTCAGGTCAAGGACCTTTTCATCTCCGTAAACCGCTCGGAGGTCGGTCAGGACGGCAAGCGTACAGCCGTTCAGGAGATATATGACGAGTTCGGTATCACCGTTCATGCGCTTATAACTGTTTATGATATTTTGGAATACCTTAAGGAAATTCCCGAATACAGCAGTCACGTTGCGGCAATGGAAGCTTATATTGAGCAGTATTGCGTAAAATAAAAGAAAAGCAACCACTTTGAAATGAAGTGATTGCTCTAATTGAGAATTTGCAAGCACAATAATTTCGGCAGAGGCGTTGTTTCCTCTGCCGATTTATCATCGCTGTGCATATTTTGTTACAATACGTACTCAAAACAGAAAAGGCGTCTGCTTGTGTTGTTATTCACAATTTAAAATCAAAGCTTCATAACGTCAGCGCACGGTCTTTCGCGCCAAGCACCCTTTGTGAAATCGGGAAACGCTTGAGGTGCACCGCCCTCGGCAATGGAGCGCTCAGCCAAAGCCGATACAGCCATCCACGCCGCCGCATCGTATACGTCAACGGGCATTTCCTCGCCTTTTAAATATGCGTCAATGAAAGCTTGAAACTCGACAGTATCCATGCCACCGTGACCGCTTTTGAGTTGCTCCTCGGTTATGTTTTTCCAAACCTCGGGCAGATACTTTTTCGCATATTCAGCGGCGTTGTTGGCGTACTTCGCCATATATTCCTGAGTAGTCCAAAATTCATCCATGCCGTCGAAATAGAAGGAATTGGAGTCCTCAAAATATGCGCCCTTCGTTCCGCGGACGGTAAATTCACGGCTGTATGAACGCGGCAAAGTCGTATCAAGCTTTAATGCGACCGTTTCGCCGTTTTCGCAGGTGATAACAGTATTAACTATGTCGCCCTGCATAAAATTGATGCTTTTCAAGGAAGGGTCCTTTTCCGTAAGCTCCTCGTGATCGGAGATATACTGTGCAAGCCCCCGTGCTTTCGAGGAAACGGAAACGAGGGACACGAATCTATTGCCTCTGTTGATATTAAGCAGCTTTGCAATAGGGCCGAGCTCGTGAGTCGGATAGTTTTCCGTGTTTCTGTCGGCGTAATTGCGAAGCCTGTAGTGACGGTTTATGTTGCCGCCGCATATCTCGCCTCTCAGGTCGTGGGCGTACGCACCGCTACAGTGGACTATCTCGCCGAAAAGACCGCGGCGAGCCATACTTGTGACAAGCAGCTCCGTTTTGCCGAAACAGCAATTTTCCATAAACATAAACGGTGTTTTTGTCTTTTCGTATGCGTCCACAAGCTCCCAAAGCTCATCTGTGTTATATGCGCCGCCAACTTCAAGAGCAACGGCTTTTTTTGCGTTTAAAGCGGCAATGGCGACCTTGATGTGATCCTCCCATGAGCAAGCAATGTAGACGGCGTCCACGTCGTCACGAGCCAGAAGCTGATTAAAATCGGTGGTAGAAAAGGGCTGTGTCCCGTATTTTTCAAAAACAGCCTTTGCACCCTCGTCAGCTCTGTCCTCATATGTGTCGCAAACGGCAGTTACAATTATCTCATCGAAGGGGAAAAGTACGGTTACCATGGTGCCGAGACCTCGGCAACCAAGTCCGATAACGCCAAACCTGATTTTTTTATCCATAATTATCTCCTAAATCCGTGCCGTGCCATAGATTTTTCTATGATAGCAATCATTTCATCGCTGGGGTCAAAAATTATGCGTGTCATACCCAGCTTTGAATGGTCAAAAACAGCGTAATATCTCTCGGGCGAGGCATCGTCTTCAGAGGCATCTATTTTAGTTTTGAGCGCAGGGTCGCTGTAAAAGGGCTTGCTTTGGTCGCTGACCTTGCCGAAAGCCTTGAAGCTTTCGCATTTGACTGACAAAATACGGGTACGCTTGCGCTTTGCAATGATCTTGTCAATGTCAAGCTCGCCTTCCGTGATAGCATACTCGTACTCTATCTCAAAGGTGCAGCAAAACCACCAAACGCCGTAGCCTATACCGACGACGAGCAGGGGCAGAATGAAGCTTAAGTTACTGCCTGAAAGAAAGCCCCATGCGGTGAAAATGATGAAAACACCGAGAATGACAGAAAGGATCTGCGTTGCCCATGCCATAGCGTTTTTACGCTTTTTTACAAGTTTTTCTACAAATACAGTTTCGTTTTCCATGTGAACTCCAATCTTTATCAGCTCTCGTAAAGAGCCTTTTTTATTTTTTCAACAGTTTCGGAAAATGCGTACTGCGGTGTATTTTCGTCGATACCGTCAGTACCGCTTACGGTGAAGATGCCTGCAAACTGCGCCGAAAGCATATTGGCGCATATTTTTGCAAGACGGCGCACGCCCTCAATATCGCGCTCGTCGCGGCTGCCCATTGTGCAAAGACAAATAAGCTTGCGGTCGGCAGACTCTATTTTATTGTGATAGAAAAAGTTGAGCCTGTCCGTAAAACGCTTGAGCGGCGCGGGAAAGCTGCCAAACCAAACAGGCGTTGCAATAACGATAAGGCTCGCCAGTGCAAGCTTGCGGTAAAGCGCCGTCATCTGATCGTCGTGTATGCACTTGCCGTTTGCACCGCAAATACGGCAGGCGGAGCAATCGGCGATATCTGCACCGTAAAGGGGGATTATTTCAGCATCGGGAAAGACTTCTCTTACCAAAGCGGCTGTATATCCGTTTTCCCGCGGAGACGATGTAAGAACTAACGGCTTCATTGCTTGTCGTCCGTTTCATGCTCGCAGTAGCGGCAGTATGCGGCTGTTTTACCTTGACGGATAAGCTGGGGCAGGTATGTTTCGTGACGTGTTATGCAGCGAGGATTGTGACATACTCTGTCGGGAAATTCATTTTGCGGCATAACGGACGGCTCATAGCTGTCAAGAAGCGTTGCGATAAGTGCCATGCGGATATACATACCGTTTTTTGCCTGTGTGAAATAAAGCGCACGCGGGTCGCTGTCTACCTCGTAAGCTATTTCGTCGATCTTCGGAAGGGGATGCAAAACTGCAAGGTCCTTTTTTGCCACGTTCATCTTTGCCATGTCAAGGGTATAACAGCCTGCAAGACGCTCGTATTCGGCAAGGGACGCAAAGCGCTCACGCTGAACGCGCGTCATGTAAAGCACGTCAAGCTTTGCAATGCACTCATCAAGAGACGTTATCTGTCTGTAGTGAACGCCTGCTCGGTCGAGAAGCTTGAGCACGTACTGAGGTACGGCAAGGTCGGGATGCGAAATAAGATAAAATTCATTGCCGGGGAAGCGCATAAACGCCTTGAGAAGGGAATGGACTGTTCTGCCGTTTTTAAGGTCGCCGCAAATACCGATGTTAAGCCCTGTAAGAGTGCCTTTTAAATCGGAGATAGTGTAAAGGTCGGTTAGCGTCTGCGTGGGGTGGAGATGTCCGCCGTCACCCGCGTTGATAACGGGGATAGGTGCAAACAGGCTTGCCGCATAGGGCGCACCCTCTACGGGATGGCGCATGGCAATTATATCTGCGTATGCGGAAACTATTTTAGTTGTATCAATAAGAGTTTCACCCTTTGAAACGGAGGTGGAATTGGGGTCGGAAAATCCGATTATCGTACCGCCCAATCTTTGCATAGCGGTCTGGAAGGAAAATTGAGTTCTTGTTGACGGCTCGTAAAAAAGCGTTGCCATGACCTTGCCGCGGCAAAGCGTTGCAAAGTCGGCAGGAGACTGCTTTATTTGGCGTGCAAGTGAAAGCAGGTGGTTCCATTCGATATCGGATAAATCGTTAAAATCCAAAAGACTTTTCATGTTGGTACATCCTTTTTGCTGTTTTTTCAAAACTTAAACTGTCAGTTTTATATATTATACATCAACTTGGGTACTATTTGCAACAAAAAAATAAAAATAAGTATTGAAAAATGTGGTGTTGATGTGTTACAATATAATGGCGGAAGGTATGCGCTAAAATTTATGATGTAAAAATGGGAGAAGAAGGTATATGGCTTACAACAAGGACGTATATTCATATGTGGATGCGCTGTTTAAGCAAAGACGTGAAAAAGCGCTTGAAGATGCTAAAATTAAAAAGGAAGCGATATATAAAAAGCTCCCCGAGCTTTATGAGATAGAGGACCAGCTTGCAGAAACGGGACTTTCTCTCGTTAGAGCGGCTTTTGCCTCAAAAAATTACAGCGAGGACGATTACGAGCAATATAAAGCTACGTTTGAGCGTATAAAAGCTTCGAACATTCAGCTTCAGCGCCGCCGCCGCGAAATACTCATGTCGAACGGTTATCCGCCCGATGCGCTGACGCCGAAGTTTACGTGCAGTAAATGCAACGACGAGGGCTTTTACGAAAACGGCGAGATGTGCAGCTGCTTTAAGGATGCACTGCGCAAGAAGGCTGTTGAATCCCTTGGCTTTGGCAACGATTTCGGCAAGCAGACCTTTGAAAGCTTTGACCTTTCGTATTATCCTGTGGCTATTGACCCGCAGTATGGAATTTCGGCGCAGAAAAATATGAAAAACATATTTAGCCGCTGTGTGGAATATGCTCATAATTTTGCAAACGAGCATCAAAGCCTTCTTTTCGTCGGCAATACGGGACTGGGTAAGACGTTTTTATCTGCCGCTGTGGCAAGAGTCGTGGCAGAGGACGGCTACGTTGTAATTTACGATACGGCGCAAAATATTTTTGCCGCATTTGAGGATGCTAAATTTTCAAAGGACAGCGAAAGTGCGGAAAAGGCGGCGGCGTATCTTGACTGCGATCTTTTGGTGATCGACGATCTGGGCGCTGAATTTTCAACGCAGTTTACAGTTGCCTGCTTTTATAATCTTCTTACGAACAGAATGCGCGCGTCGAAAAAAATGGTTATAAGTACAAATCAGGATATATCATCACTTGAAACCATATACGGGGCGAGAATAGTTTCCCGTCTTATAGGTGATTTTGAGCTGCTTCAATTTTTCGGAAAAGATATAAGACAGCAGAAAAGTATGATGCGAAATAATTTCAACTAAACAGTTATAGTGCATGGATTGGAGATTTTTATGAATTGGCTTGAAGCGATAATTTTAGGCTTGGTGCAGGGACTTTGCGAATTTTTACCTATATCAAGCTCGGGACATTTAGCTGTTTTCCAGAGCTTTTTCGGCATGGAGGGCGAAGAAAACCTTATTTTATCCATATTACTGCATCTCGGCACGCTTATTGCGGTCATCGCCGTGTATTATAAGGATATATGGATGATAATTAAAAATTTCTTTCTCATGCTCGGCGATATTTTCAAAAAGCGTTTTACATGGAAGGACGCAAATCAATATCAGCGCATGGCGGTACTGATGATGGTAACGCTGATACCGCTTGTGCTTGTTTTGCTCTTTAAGGATTTTGTCGAATGGATAACGGCAATTCCTTGGGCAATAGGCGTTCTTTTGATATTGAACGGTATAATTTTGTATATATCCACGAAATTTGAGGACACCGATAAGGACATAAGCAAAGCAACGCCTAAAAACGCTCTTACCATTGGCTTTATTCAGCTTTTAGGTGTGCTTCCCGGTATATCAAGGTCAGGCTCGACCATCAGCGGCGCGCTTTATTGCGGCTTTGACAGGGAGCTTGCAGTGAAATACTCGTTCATTTTGTCCATACCGACAATAGTTGCGGCAAATCTTCTCAATATTTTTGATATTGCCAAAATGAGTATAACTGGCGAGCAGGCGGCAATGTACGCAGTTGGTATGTTAGTTGCGGCTGTAAGCGGATTTTTTGCAATAAAGCTTTTGAATATGCTTATGAAGCGTAACTTGTTTAAGATCTTTGCGATATACAGCGTTATCGCAGGCGCGGCAACGGCTGTGGCATCATTTTTTATAGGATAAGAAGGGAGAAAAAATGGCGAATACCGGAAACGGAAAAAAAGGAGCTTCGTCGAAAAGCAAAGCGGTGAAAAAAGCGCCGACTAAAAAATTAACGAAAAAAAGCGATGTAAAGCAGAAGCAGATCCGTGAAAAATCGGAAAGATACGAGGGTATAAGAGGAGAGCTTTTCGCCGCGATACTTGTTATTGCAGGCGTTCTTACTGCCCTCAGCCTTGCAACGGACCTCATGGGATTTCTGGGCAAATGGATAAAAATAATCTTTACGGGCCTGCTTTCCTATGCGGCGTTCGTGATCCCTATAGCCATGATATACCTCGGTATACAGATAGCGCGGGGAAGCATGAGAAGTGCTGTAAAAGCGAAGCTTATATCCATAATAATTTTTACCGTATCGTTTTCATCCATATTACAGGTCGTTACGGGTACCGATATTGCTTTTTCTCCGTCGGGGCTTTTTAACGGCGGACAAGCCTTTACTACGGGCGGCGCAATAGGCGGCTTTATTGCTTTGCCCATGTCGGGACTTTGCGGAGATATTGGCTGTTACATCATTTTCGGCTGTATCGCGCTCGTTACCTTCTGCATTGCGGCAGGCATCTCATTTGAGACTATACGCAATCTTTGGGGCGATCTGCGCTACGGCATTGATGAGATGGACAAAAACAGAGCTGAAAAGCGTGAAAAACGCATGGAGCTTGAACAGGTGCGTGCTGAAAAGCGTGAGCAGGAGCAGATCGAAGCGGCACGCAAAAGAATAAAGGAAAAACAGTTGGTGGCTGAAAAGCGTACGGAGCTTGAAGCACAAAGTGAACAGGAAAAGAAAAAGGAGCGCAAGCGCCTTTTCGATGATGTGCCGACGGAAGCGCGCGCAAAGCGTAAATTCAATCCCGACGTGCCTCTTGACGGTTATGAGGTGCCGATAGAGGAGCAGGCAGGGGAGACGGCGTTTGAAAATCCTGAAACGCTTACCGTAAGTTTTGACGGTGACGGCGAAAAATACGGCGACGGACAAGCAGAAGAGCTTCCTGAAATAGGTACGTTTGACCTTGCAAAGATACTTAAGCAAAAGGCGGAGGTTCAGCGTCAGCTTGAGCTTGAAAGCGAAGCGGAAGCGGCGATACCCGCTGAAAAGGTTGAGAAGGCTGAGAGCGTATCGCGTTTAAGTCATGACGTACCTTTAGATAAAGAACCGCCGAAAAAGATGACGAAAGAAGATATCAGCGAGGGCGCAGAGGAGTTTTTGGCTGAGATAGAAACGACGCAGGAAGCATCTGCCGCACAGCAGCAAAAGCTTTATACGTTCCCGCCCGTAACCCTTCTTAAAAAGGATACGTCAGCAGGCGGCGTGGACGTCTCCGACGAGCTTCGCATGAATTCCGTGCGGCTTGTTGAAGCACTTAAAAGCTTCGGCGTTGAGGCAAAGGTGCTCAACGTAAGCCGCGGTCCTGCCATAACCAGATATGAGGTACAGCCCAGCGCAGGCGTGCGTCTTAACAAGATAACGGCTCTTGCCGATGACCTTGCTCTCAGCCTTGCGGCTGAATCGGTCCGTATCGAAGGCCATATTCCGGGAAAGAGCGCCATAGGAATTGAAATTCCCAACAAGAGCGTCAATACGGTTTATATCCGCGATATAATCGAGTCTGACGAATTCAAGGATGCAAAGAGCAAGCTTACCTTTGCCCTCGGTCTTGCCCTTGACGGCGGCTTTGCAGTCGGCGATATTTACCGTATGCCACATATGCTCATAGCGGGTGCTACGGGCTCAGGTAAGTCTGTTTGCATAAATTCCATAATCGTAAGCCTTTTGTACAAGGCATCACCTGATGAGGTGAAGCTTTTACTTATCGACCCGAAAATGGTTGAGCTTGGCGTTTACAACGGAATTCCGCACCTTATCGTGCCCGTTGTTACAGACCCGCGCAAGGCGGCAGGTGCCCTTAACTGGGCAGTTAATGAAATGGTGCGCAGATATAAGCTTTTTGCAGATAACAACGTGCGCGATCTCAAGGGCTTTAACGCCGTTGCCGCGGAGCATGGGCTTGAACCGATGCCGCAAATGGTTATCGTTATCGACGAGCTTGCCGACCTTATGATGGTCGCCGCGAAGGAGGTCGAGGATTATATCTGCCGTTTGGCGCAGATGGCACGCGCGGCAGGTATGCACCTTATCATTGCCACGCAGCGTCCGTCCGTTGACGTTGTAACAGGCCTTATTAAGGCAAACGTACCGTCGCGAATTGCGTTTGCAACGTCGTCGCAGATAGACTCTCGCACCATTTTGGATACAGGCGGCGCGGAGAAGCTTCTCGGTAGAGGCGATATGCTGTTTTATCCCTTGGGTGCATCTAAGCCCAAGAGAGTACAGGGCTGCTTCGTAAGCGACGGCGAGGTCGAGTCTATAGTTGAATTTTTGAAGGATGAATCTGCACAGTATAATTCCGACGTCATGGCACATATCGACAAAGCGGCGGCGCAGGAGCAGCAGAAAAAGAGCGGCGGTAAGGATAGTGAGGAAGGCGGAAACGGCGACGATGAAATGCTTCCGAAGGCTATTGAATGTGTGGTTGAAGCAGGACTTGCATCTACTTCGCTGCTGCAGCGTAAGCTGAAACTTGGCTATGCACGGGCGGCGCGTATCGTTGATGAAATGGAAGCGCGCGGAATAGTTGGTCCGTATGAAGGCTCAAAGCCGCGACAGGTGCTTATAACCCGTCAGCAGTGGCAGGAAATGGTCATGCGTACGTCGGAAGCATCTGATGTATCTGATAATTATGAACAAAATGAAGGGAACGAATAATAATGGAATATATACTTTCACCGTCCTTGCTGTCGTGCAATTTTGCATCAGCAGGAAATGATATAATCGAAGTTTGGCAGGCAGGAGCAAAATACATCCATCTTGACGTTATGGACGGACTTTTTGTGCCGAATATATCCTTCGGTCAGCCTGTTATAAAGTCGCTGAGAAAATGCTGTGATATAATTTTCGACGTACATCTTATGATAAGAGAGCCCGAAAGATATATCGCTGACTTTGTAAAGGCAGGCGCTGATATAATCACTATCCACCTTGAAAGCACGGAAAAGGTCGCAGAAACTATCGCAATGATAAAAGAGGCAGGACTTAAGGCAGGTCTTTCAATTAAGCCGAAAACACCTGTTTCGGCGCTGGAGCCGTATATCAACGACGTTGATATGGTGCTTATAATGTCCGTTGAGCCGGGCTTTGGCGGTCAGTCCTTCATCGAGGGAAGCTGTGAAAAGATAGCTGAGGTAAAGCAAATGGTTACAGCACGAGGACTCAGCACGGATATTGAGGTTGACGGCGGTATCGGCACGGGAAATCTTGCAGACGTACTTAAGGCAGGCGCAAACGTTATCGTTGCGGGATCGTCAATATTCAACGGCAAGGCGACGGAGTCTGTCAAGGCGTTTGACGAAATTGCAAAGCAGATATAACAGATGGAAAAGCGAGCAAATATAATATACGGTTATATAAAGCAAAATAAAACGGTCACGTTGAGGGAGCTTTGTGCCCTCTTTCCGGATTATAATGAAATGACTATCCGACGTGACCTTAATTTGCTTGCGAAAAACGGATATATTCGCCGTACAAGAGGCGGAGCGGTGCTTTGTGAGGATGTGCTTCCCAGCGATTTTGAGCATAGCTCACGCTCGAGCTCTGCGCAGGCGCAAAAAAGCAAAATAGCGCTTTTGGCACTTGAATACGTAGAGGAAGCGTCGTCTGTTTATTTTGACTCAGGCACAACTGTGCAGGAACTTGCCAAAATGCTTCCCGATAAGCCGCTTTTTGTTACGACGAACGGCGTTGAAACTGTAAATCTGCTCAAGCAAAAGGAAAAGGTCGAAGTCGTTCTGACAGGCGGTACGCTTAATAAAGCCGTTGCTTCCATGTCAGGACCCATTGCGCTCAATGCGTTGGAGCAGATAAATATTGATACGGCGTTTATGGGCGCGGCGGGATTTTCAGCGGAGCATGGCTTTACAAATGCACTTGTCAACGAATGCGAGCTGAAAAGGAAAGCTGTTTCGTGGGCGAAGCACGTTGTAATGCTTATTGATAGCACGAAATTCGGCAAGACCTTGCCGTATACTTTCTGTATGCCTGAAAACGTTGACGTTATTATAACCGACAAACCGTTACCTGATGAGCTTGCCGAAGCGGCGAAGCAAGCAGGCATAAAGGTCGTATATTGACAAAAGAGCATCACGGCGGTAAAAAAATCAAGAAAAAGTGAAATTATATGTTGACTTTTTTAAAATAATGTAGTATAATAATATCCGCTGTTGCATCGGGGTATAGCTCAGTTTGGTAGAGCGCTTGGTTCGGGACCAAGAGGCCATGAGTTCAAGTCTCGTTACTCCGACCAAAAAGGACAAGCATAAATTGAAGTGAACCCCGTTTAGTTCACAAAAAAGAAAAAAGGCGCAAGAAAAGCAGGGAGAGGAAATTACCTCTTCCTGTTTTTCAATCTTGAAGAATTGT
>SVND01000056.1 GCA_015067075.1 Oscillospiraceae bacterium | reverse complement strand
TACACTTATTATAGCAAAAGGAGGATACTTTTTCTACTCATAGCTAAAGCTTTTTAGAACCACCAGCACTGCTGGTGGTTTTCACGCCAACCTTTTCTTTGAAAAGCTTGGCTATTACAATAAAAAACCACTCGGAAAATCAGAATTGATAACCGAGTGGTTTGATTTTTGTATTTTAAGCTTGATTAAAGCTTATTTCTTCATTGCAATAGCTTCTTTTGCAGCCTTTACGATGAAGGGAGCTGTCATTTCGTATTCTTCGAGAAGCTGTGCGGGCTTGCCGGACTTGCCGAACTTGTCCTTTACGCCGATTCTCTTAAGAGGAACAGGGCATTCCTCAACCAAAACTTCAGCAACAGCACTGCCGAGACCGCCGATAACGTTGTGCTCTTCAGCTGTAACGATAGCGCCTGTCTTCTTAGCTGTTTCAATGATAAGCTCACGGTCGATGGGCTTGATCGTATGAATGTTGATAACTGTAGCGGAAATGCCTTCTTCAGCGAGCATATCCTTTGCAGTAAGAGCTTCAGCTACTTCAAGACCGTTTGCAATGATAGCAACGTCAGTACCTTCAGCAAGAACGACACCCTTACCGATTTCGAACTTGTATGTTTCGCGGTCGAAAAGTACGGGAACAGCGGCTCTTCCGAAACGAAGGTAAACGGGACCGTCGTGAAGAATAGCGGCTTCAACAGCGGCTCTTGCTTCTGTGTCGTCAGCGGGGGAGATAACTACCATGTTGGGGATAGTGCGCATAATGCCGATATCTTCACAGCACTGATGAGTTGCACCGTCTTCACCAACGGAAAGACCTGCGTGAGTAGCACCGATCTTGACGTTGTTCTTGGGATATGCAACGGAGTTTCTGATCTGTTCAAAAGCTCTGCCTGCAGCAAACATAGCAAAGGAGCTTGCGAAAACTACTTGACCTGTGGAAGCAATACCTGCAGCTGTGGCGATCATGTTGCCTTCAGCGATACCGCAATCGATAAATCTGTCGGGGAAAGCCTTCTTGAAGCCGCCTGTTTTTGTAGCGCCTGCAAGGTCAGCATCCATAACTACGAGATTATATTTTGCACCAAATTCGACGAGAGCCTCGCCGTATGATTCTCTTGTTGCTTTCTTATCAGCCATGATTATGCCTCCAATCCTTTCATGATCTCATTAAGATCGCTCATAGCCTGGTTGTACTGCTCTTCGTTGGGAGCAGAGCCGTGCCAAGAAGCCTTATCTTCCATGAACGAAACGCCTTTGCCCTTGATCGTCTTTGCGATGATAGCTGTGGGCTTGCCGCTTACTGTTTTTGCGGCGGCGAAAGCAGCTTCGATCTCGTCAAAATTATGACCGTCGATGTTGATTACGTTCCAACCGAAAGCGGCGAACTTTTCATCGATCGGATAGGGAGACATAACGTCGTCGATCTTACCGTCGATCTGAAGACCGTTGTTGTCAACTACGATGCAAAGGTTGTCGAGCTTGTAGTGAGAAGCGAACATAGCGGCTTCCCAAACCTGACCTTCCTGAATCTCGCCGTCGCCGAGAAGAGAATATACTCGATAATCCTTCTTGTTGAGCTTTGCAGCCAAAGCCATACCGCAAGCGGTAGAAACGCCCTGACCGAGAGAGCCTGTAGACATATCGACACCGGGGATGTTCTTCATATCGGGATGGCCCTGAAGATTGCTGTCGATCTTACGGAATGTTTTTACGTGTTCGCGGGGGAAATATCCGCGTTCTGCCAAAACGGAATAAAGAAGCGGTGAGCAGTGACCTTTTGAAAGTACAAATCTGTCGCGGTTTTCCATCTTCGGATTCTGCGGGTCGATATTGAGTACATTAAAATAGAGATATGTAAGAATATCGGCAGAAGAGAGAGAACCGCCGGGATGACCGGATTTTGCATTGTAAACTGCTTCGATAATGTCCATTCTGACCTGTGTGGCTGTTATAGCCAAATTTTTCTTATCCAAGGTAAGCCCCTCCTATAAGTTATTTACATTTTTATATTGTACTACAAAGAAAGCAAAAAGTCAAATGTTTTATTCATATATTTTGCGTAAAATTACAATATCTTGGCTGTAAAAGTCAAAAAGCTATTATTAACCGTGAAATTTGCGGCTGTGTACTCACAAAGCCTTTGATATTTGCATATGATATTGTATCGCAGGAAAGGAAGGGAGATATATGTCTGATATTCTGATTGGAAATGACGTTGAACAGCAAATAATAACGGCAGAGCCGCCTTTACAAACGTATGAACAGTTTTTACAGAGGAATATAAGCGAAGGGATTTTGCGTGTACGTGTTTCGACGGCGCGCGATGCAATGCCTGTTAAAGATGCTCAGGTTACGATAACGAAAACCTTTACAGATAAAGCAGTTGAGTTTTTTATTGGAAGAACGGATGAAGACGGAATTATAAGTGAAATAGCGTTACCTGCACCGAGCAGGGCAAACTCGGTAAATCCGTACGGGATTTTAGCTTATACATATTACGACGTGGATGTCAGCCATCCCGATTACCAAACACAAAAATTAAGATATGTAGTTATTTTTGAAAACATTAAATCGGTATTGCCTGTAAACCTGATACCGAAAACAAAGGAATAAGGAGAATGCAATGCCTGAATTTACTATACCTGAATACATAACCGTTCATTTGGGCGCACCTGATGAAGAAGCTGAAAATATAGTTGTCAGCTTTATAGATTACATAAAAAACGTGGCTTCAAACGAGATTTATCCAACGTGGCCCGAGACATCCTTGCGCGCCAATATATTTGCGCAAATAAGCTTTGCACTCAACCGTATCGCAACGGAGTGGTATCCGTCGCAGGGATATAATTTTGATATAACAAACTCTACTGCATACGACCAAAGCTACCGTCAAGGCGGCGATTATTTTGAAAATATCGGAAACATTGTGGATGAGATATTTAACGATTACGTTGTGCTTGAAAACAGCGTTATCCCGTATTCCACAAAGTATTGCGACGGAATTAGGACTCAATGTGAAGGGCTGTCTCAATGGGGAACGGTGTATCTTGCAAACGAAGGGTACTTGCCGTATCAAATATTGCAGTATTATTACGGAGATGATATCGGTATAGTTTTCGATGCACCTGTAAGACCGAATATACCGTCGTATCCGGGACTTCCACTTATATTGGGTACGTCGGGTGAGGACGTTCGCAGTATTCAGCGACGGCTCAACAGAATTGGTGATAATTATCCTTCCATACCGAAAATACCTGTCACAAACGGTGTTTATAACATAACGACACGGGATGCGGTGCTTAAGTTTCAGGAAATATTTGACCTTGAACAAACGGGAATAGTAGATAAATCAACTTGGTACAGGATATACTACATATATACGAGCGTACGCAGACTTGCGGAGCTTACTGCGGAGGTCGTAACTCGCGAGGAGGTTGAGCGCGTTTTTCCGCGAGCGCTGCAGCTTGGCGATACGGGACGGTATGTGCAGACGATACAGTATTACCTTGCAGTTATAGGATATTCTTCGGAAACAATACCGCAGGTCTCTATAGACGGTGTGTTCGGTGCGGAAACGGAAAGCGCTGTAAAGGCTTTTCAAAAGGAAAAGGGACTTGAAGAGACGGGAATAGTAGATAGGGAAACGTGGAATGCACTTGTTACGGCATACGATGCGGCAAGGGCGTTTTTGTCTGGACAATATATTACAGCCGCTGATGAAATTTATCCGGGAAGATTTATATCACCGGGCGTTGAGGGCGACGAGGTAAGGTCGATACAGAGATTTATCAATATGATCGCGGAAAAAGACTCCAATATTTCTCCCGTAACGGTGACGGGCGTATATGATACACAAACACAGGAACAAATAAGAAAAATACAGGCGGAAAACAATCTTCCCCAAACGGGGAATATCGGAGCTATTACGTGGAATACCGTTGTCAGACTTGCAAAAGGTCAACAGTAATATTTTTTTACACTTTTCTATTGACAAAAGGAAAAAGCAATGTTATAATTTGCATATAAATTTTAAATAAACACGGTGAAATGGAAGAGTAAGCAGAAAAGACCTTGAAGAGAGATGTCGGACGGTGCAAGACATTGGGTGTAGCTGCCGAATGTCGCCATGGAGTGGCTGCAATTAAATCGCAAGAAAGTAAATGCAGACGGGTGCTCCCGTAACAGAGTTAAGATGTGTTGGCATCTAAGTGCATCTTTTAAGATGAAAAAGAGTGGTACCGCGGAAGGTTTGGATTTAACGCTTTCGTCTCTTTCAGCTATTTTTGCGTAGCAAGGAGATAAAAGCGTTTTTTGTTTTTGGAGGTTATATGAAAGCTGGAAAAGATAAAAGGCTGACAGGAGCTCAAATAATTGTTGAAACGCTGATCGAGCAAGGAGTAACGGATGTTTTCGGCTATCCCGGCGGTCAGGTTCTCGATATATACGATGCCCTTTATAACGCGGGTGACAGGATAAACCATGTGCTTACTGCACATGAGCAGGGCGCTGCCCATGCGGCTGACGGATATTCAAGAGTTACGGGAAAGGTTGGCGTTGTTATTGCAACTTCAGGCCCCGGGGCAACGAATCTTGTCACGGGAATTGCAACTGCGATGCTTGACTCCGTGCCGATGGTTGCCATAACCGGCAATGTGCCGACTCATCAAATAGGCAAGGACAGCTTTCAGGAAATAAATATAACAGGCGTAACGATGCCTATAACAAAGCACAATTATTTTGTAACCGATATAACGGAGCTTGCGGATACTATAAGAGAAGCGTTCAGAATAGCGAAATCGGGCAGACCGGGTCCTGTACTTATTGATATAACGAAGGACGTTCAATGTGCGCTTTGTGAGTTTAAAAAAGAGGATATCGCGGAAGCGTTTGAACAGCCCTTGGCAAGCGAAGATGAGATAAAAAAAGCAGTTGAGCTTATAAATAACGCTGAAAAGCCGTATATTTACATCGGCGGCGGTGCGGCAGGTATAGGTATGTGCGAGGATGTAAAAGCCCTTGCTGAAAAAATAGACGGGTATATCGGCTGTACGTTTATGGGACTGTCGGTTGTCAGCAGCTTTGATGAGCGCTTTCTCGGAATGCAGGGGATGCACGGAAAATACGCATCGTCCATGGCAAGCAAAGAGGCTGACCTTATTATCGGCGTGGGCGTACGCTTCAGCGACAGA
Organism: Oscillospiraceae bacterium; assembly: GCA_015067075.1. GTDB lineage: Bacteria > Bacillota > Clostridia > Oscillospirales > SIG530 > SIG530. The sequence continues at coordinate 7,498 of SVND01000056.1, read as the reverse complement.
GCAACGGTCAAAAAGGCTGAGGATGGAAAAAGGGCGAAAATTATTCAGCTTGATGCGGACGTTGCGGAAATAGGTAAAAATATAGCGGTTGACGTCGGAATAGTCGGTGACGTTTCAAATGCGTTTTCGAGAATACTTGAGCAATGCGAAAAGAAGGTCCGCGCTGAATGGAAGCGTGCAGTAGAAGGATTTAAAGCTGAGGGTATAAGATTAGAAAAGGAATCGGAAGAAAAGGATCCTTGCGAAATGACGCCTAAGAAAATATTTGACATCATAAACGATGTGAAGGACGCTGATACGGTCATAGTAACGGACGTAGGTCAGCATCAGATGTGGACGGCGCAGTACGCTCGATTTGAACGTGCAAGGCGGTTTGCTTCAAGCGGCGGACTCGGAACAATGGGCTACGGTCTTGGTGCGGCGATAGGCGCTCATATTGCAAGCGGTGAAAAGACCGTGCTTATAACGGGTGACGGAAGCTTCGGCATGAATTTAAACGAGCTTGCAACGGCTGTTTCGTATAATTCACAAGTAGTTATCGTCGTTATGAATAACGGTGCGTTGGGTATGGTGAGACAGTGGCAAACGCTGTTTTATGAAAAGAGATATTCCCACACCGTTCTGAACAGGAAAACAGATTTTGTAAAGCTTGCCGAGGCGTTTGGTGCTAAAGCGGGCAGAGCAGATACTCTTGAAAAGTTCAGAAAGGAATTTGAAGCGGCAATGAGTCACGACGGACCGTATCTTATAGACGTCGTTATTGATATTGATGAATTTGTGCTTCCGATGCTTCCTCCGGGCGGAGTAATTGAAAATATTATTACAACAAAAAAGCAGGAGAAAAAATAATGAAAAGTGTAATTGCTGTTTACGTTGAAAATAAATACGGTGTTTTGACAAGAGTTGCGGGTCTTTTCATGAGACGCGGCTTCAATATTGACTCACTTACAGTGGGTGAAACTGAAGATCCCAAATATTCGCGAATAACTATCACACTCAACGGTGACGAATATGTACGCGAGCAGCTCATAAATCAGCTTAAAAAGCTTTACAACGTAAAAAAGGTCAAGCTTTTAAGCGGTGAAAGCTCCGTTGAACGCGAGCTTATGATAATGAAGGTTAAAAATACACCTGAAACACGAAGTGAGGTCATGGCGGCAGCCGAGGTATACAGAGCGAAAATAATTGACTATACCACAGACGCGATGTGTATCGAGGTAACGGGCGAGCCGTCAAAAATGAAGGCTTTTATCGAGGTTATGAAGCCCCTTGGTATCGTTGAAATGTGCAGAACGGGCGTAGTAGCCCTTGAAAGAGGTACAAGCACGCTCATGTAAAAGGAGGAGAGTATGAGTAAAATTGATTTAACTCCGAAAATTGAGGAAACCACCATAAAGATCGAGGGGATCGAAAAGGATACGACCATATTACAGCTGACAGATTCCCATTTGCTTTTATGCGACGAAACGGACGATCAGCAGGTACGTGATTATTTCGTGTTTGCAAGACAATGGTTTTTGGAAAACTGCACGCGTAGCGATGATGCGCACGCAAACGATATTTTTGCAGAGCATATAAAGTACATAAAAGAAATATCTCCCGATATAACCGTTTTTACGGGAGATATGGTCTGCGCGCCGACGACAGTTGGTATTGCGCACTTGGCGAATGAATTCAAAAAAGTCGGGAACTATATGTATGTACCGGGAAATCACGATTGGATAAAGCAAGCTGATCTTACGGAAAAGGGCGAGCTTACCGCAGAAAAACGTGCGGAGGCGATCGGACGCTTTAAAGACATAATTTCCGCGGATGACTTTGATTTTCAGGTAAGAGAGCTAAACGGAATGCTTCTTATCGGTATAAACTCTACCGATTACTTTGTTACGGAAAAACAGCTCACTCAGCTTCGCGAGCAGTTTAACAGAGGAATGCCGTGTATTTTATTTATACATATTCCCGTATATACGCAAGGTCTTATAAACGCGACGGATGACTTGTGGCAAGCACCGATATTAACGGCTGTACCGCCTGAGGTTATCGATAAAGCGGCAGAGCATATCAAAAAAGCAATTACTCCGCCGTCCAATACGACGTATGAATTTTTAGAGCTGATAAGCGGCGATGATGTACCGCTTAAAGCTGTATTTTCGGGACATCTTCATTTCTCACACGAAGCACCGCTTAAAAACGGCGTTATGCAGTATGTAACCGATATGGGTGTGAATGGAGTTATAAGAAAGATAAACATTGTAAAGTAAAAGGAGGGCGCAGGAATGGATAAGGACCGTGTTATATTGCATTGCGATTGCAACAGCTTTTTCGCGTCGGTAGAAACGCTGAATTATCCTGAGCTGCGCTTCGTTCCAATGGCTGTCTGCGGCGATCCCGAAAACAGGCACGGTATAATTTTAGCTAAAAACGAGCAGGCAAAGGCGTTTGGTGTGAAAACTGCGGAAACAATATGGCAAGCTCGCAAAAAATGCCCCGAACTTGTTTTAGTGCCGTCCCATCATGAGCAATATGAGGAAATCTCAAAAAAAGTAAACGAAATATATTACCGTTTTACAGACCTTTGCGAGCCTTTTGGTATAGATGAAACATGGCTTGACGTTACCGGGACGATGCACCTTTTCGGTGACGGCAAGACGATAGCCGATAAAATAAGAGAAACGGTAAAAAAGGAGATCGGAATTACGGTTTCGGTCGGTGTATCCTTCAATAAAGTGTATGCAAAGCTCGGCAGCGATTACAAAAAGCCCGATGCAACTACGGTAATCGACAGGGAAAATTACCAAAAGATCGTTTTTCCGCTTCCTGTGACCGATCTTCTTTTCGTTGGCAAAACAACGGCGCAGGTGCTTTCAAAGCTGAATATTACAACTATCGGAGAGCTTGCAAATGCCGATGCTCAGCTGCTTCGGAAAAATCTCGGCAAAATGGGCGACTCCTTACGTGAAAGCGCAAGAGGCGAAGATGCGTCGCCCGTGCGTGCGGCGACAGAAAAAAGAGAGATCAAATCCGTGGGAAACGGTATGACCTTCAAGCGCGATATTGTGGGGATTGATGAGATAAAAACGGGACTTATGACTCTTTCCGATACGGTTGCGGAAAGAATGCGCCGCTACGGTGTGAAATGCAGCACCGTTTGCGTCACCATAAAAGATCCGTACCTGAAATCAATTACAAGGCAGATACCGCTTGACCATCCCACTAATCTTTCCCTTGAGATATTTGACGCGGCTGTAAGGATAATGCATCAATCGTGGAGCATGGAAAAGCCCATAAGAATGCTCACTGTGACGGGGTCAAATCTCATTGATGCACACGAGCAGGTCTATCAGATAAGCCTTACGGGCGATGAAAAAACCTCGGAAAAAACGGAAAAGCTTGAAAATGCCATGGATAGCATACGGAGAAAATTCGGTAAAGAGTCCGTGCGATTTGCAACGGCTATGAGTAATGATATAACGGCAGAAGAATAAAGGACAGAGATGTTTTCTCTGTCCTTTGCTATGCTATAATGTTATTATAAGCTCGACGGGCGCTTCGGTAAGGTCGATAATACGGACAAAGCCGTTCGGATAAGTGAAGGTGTATCTGCCGAGGTCAAGCTCCGTCAAGGAGATGACGCCGTTTTCGTCGGAGGTCACGGTTTTGCTGTAGCCGTTAGGGCCGACAACACCAAAGTCGGTGCTGACCTTCGAGCCGTTTATATCGTAAACGGTTATGTTTATGGAAGAGGGTGGCTCAAAGTAAGAGTATACGTGGGCGATATAATTCAAAACGCCGTTTGTTCTCATTCTGTCCGCTCTCATTCTGCCAACACCGTCCTGACCGCTGTGCCACACAAGGTTTTGTCCCTTTGAGTTTTTGCCTGCATACATAACGATGTGCTGATAATCGGATTTTTGTCCGCCGTAAACGATAAGGTCGCCGAGCTGAGCTTCCTCAAGGGTTATTTCGCGAAGCTCCGAAAGGTTATCGGAATGAAAAAACTTAACGTGCTTATAAGAGTGCTTGCTTTCACCGGGCTGAACGAGCTTTGCGGAATATTCTTCAAATCCGCTGTTTGGCAGTATATTGTAGTAAAGCCAGCTTATAAAGCCTGCACAGCAAAAGCCTCCGTTTGTGCCTTTTTCAAGGACGCGGTCAAGTGTTATGGTGTAATCGTAGCCGGGAAGAGAGTATATGGTCTTTGAGCCTGTGGTCGCGCCTGCCGTAGGATTGAGAATGAAGCAGGTCTCCTCGATCTTTTTCCATGCGCTGTAGGGGAAAAGGGGATAGCCCTTTTGCTCGGAAAGCGATGGCGGCGGAGTCGGAATGGGCGTAGGCGTATTAGTAGGTGTAGGCGTAAACGTCGGTGTAGGTGTAAAGGTTGCGGTAGGAGTGGGGGTGTTGGTTGGAGTAAAAGTGGGCGTAGGCGTGTTTGTAAAAGTGGGGGACGGCTCCGGCGTAGTCGTGACTACGGCGGGAGTATCGGAAACACCGCAGGCGGCGAGAGCGAAAATCAAAAGTAAAAGCAAAAGCGGTAAAAACAGGGTAAAATGCTTTTTCATACATCCTCCGAAAATGAATTATAAAGGAAAATATTTGTAAAATTATATATCGTTAAGATTATACATATTAAAACTGATTTTGTCAAGGAAAAATAAAATAAATTAAAAAAACAGTTGATTTTATCTTTAAATTATTATATAATATGTTATGATTATAATGGAGGGGAGTTTTTTTATGTGGACGGTTATATATCTTATTAAAACACGAGACAAAGCTCTTAAAATGCAAGAGGTATTGAAAGAAGCGAAGATATTGTGCAAGATTCGACCTGCATCCCGGAAATGATAGCTATATGGAAGTTTTAGTGCCTGACGCAGAAAAAGAACAGGCACACTTGGTTTTGCTTGAAAAGGGGTTTTAATAAAATGGAAATGATTAAAAAAATCGGTGTTTTAACAAGTGGCGGCGATGCTCCCGGTATGAATGCGGCGATACGTGCAGTCGTCCGTGAAGCATTGACTCGCGGCGTTGAGGTTGTAGGCATTCGTCGCGGCTACGCAGGACTTTACGAAAAAGATTATTATAATATGGACCTTCGCTCCGTATCAAATATACTTTTAAAGGGCGGTACTATTTTACATAGTGCTCGCTTTCCGCAGTTTGCCGAGGATCCTGAAAATGTTGCGAGAGTTCTCGCTGAAAACTGCTGTGAGATCGGTATACAATCCCTTGTTACCATCGGCGGTGACGGTACGTTCAGAGGTGCACTTGACCTTGCAAAAGCGGGCATCCCTTGCGTGGGTATTCCCGGTACTATTGATAATGATATTTCATGCTCTGAATACACCATCGGCTATGACACAGCCATAAATACTTGCATGGAGCTTGGCGACAAGCTTCGTGACACGTCACAATCTCACGACCGATGCTATATCGTTGAAATAATGGGTAACAAGGTTGGACATCTTGCCTTGGCGGCAGGCGTTGCAATGGGTGCAACGTCCATAATCGTTCCCGAAATTGAGATTGACGTTGACGAACACGTAATCAAGCGTATTGAAAAATTCAAGCAGACAGGTAAGAAAAATTATATTATAGCCATTGCCGAAGGTGTAAAATATCTTCCCGATTGCTTTATGAAAGAGAGTAAAGGCAAAAAGAAGCTTGATACGAATGCTTTCGCTGAATATATTCAGGAAAAGACAGGCTTGGAGGCTCGCGCATCCGTTCTCGGCCACGTACAGCGCGGCGGTGCACCCTCTGCACGTGATCGAATCGTTGCAAGCCAAATGGGCGCTTTTGCAACGGAGGTTATTTGCCAGGGAAAGAGCAACCGTGTAGTTGTTATGGAGAACGAAATGGTTGTATCCCGTGTTATGTCTGAGGCACTTTCCGTCAAAAAGACCATCAATTACGACCTTTACGAAATGGCACACAGAATTTCAATATAACATACGCTCCTTCTCATAAGGATATTTACAAATTTCGGCAGAGAAATTGTTTCCTCTGCCGATTTGTGTTATAAAGGGAATAATGAAAAGCCTCTCCATTAGGGAGAGGTGGCGGTGTAGCCGACGGAGAGGGCGAATAATTGCACAATTTTCCTCTCATCCTCTACCGAGGGAGCTATCCCTTTGGGAGAGCCTTTGGATGCGCGCAACCATATGGGGACGTGCAATATAATAATAAAATTGGTGTGGCGCAACGATTCGTTGCAAATATTCCTGCGACTATTGGTAGATTTAAATAATGATATATGGTACAATTTTCACACATCAAGCATGGAGGTGCGAAAATGAACTTAGGTGAAAGACTTACTAGATTGAGAAAATGCAAAGGGCTATCCCAAGAACAGCTGGCAGAAGAATTTAATCTGACAAGACAGACAATTTCAAAATGGGAACTTAACCAATCAGCTCCGGATATTGATTCGCTTATAAAATTAAGTGATTATTTTGGCGTAACTACAGATTATCTGATCAAAGGAGAGTGGCCAAACGTCGTCTCCCGTTCCGATATCGAATTTTCACAATCAAACATATCCGCTTGCGTTGAAGTGCCTGCAAACAGGAATAATTTGCATAAAGGGTATTTTTATTTAGGCATCGTCACTATGAGCGTCTGTTTGATAGGGATAATTGCGTTTGTTGTTTGCTCTGCATTAAATCCGTGGACTGCCATGATCGGTAATAGAACTTATGATGGCTTGTTGGGATTTCTCATTGGTACAAAAACGCTTTGGTTTTTTATAATATTGTCTGTGCTGTTTTTTTGCGGTGGATTGTCTACAGCGTATGGAATTGTAAAAAGTTTGGATACAAAGAAATGATTTTAATGCGGTTTTATTTGTGAATTAATGAAATTAAAGTGTTGCCCCGACAGATTTTAATATCTTTCGGGGCGTTTTCATCCTTATGAGAAATAGCTTTCGCAAGGGCTTTTTCTATGCTTAAACTATAATAAGCTCCTTTGGGCTGTGAGTAAGATTTACGCTTCCGCTATCGGTGACAAGGAGCATATCCTCAATGCGTACTCCGAATTTGTCGGGAAGATAAATTCCGGGCTCGTTGGTGACGACGGCGCCGCAGGGGATGGGCTTATCGAAGGATGGAGAAAAATTCGGCGCTTCGTGTATCTCCAAACCGACACCGTGACCGAGGCTGTGACCGAATTTGCCCTCATAGCCTGCGCCGTCAATAATATCGCGTGCGATCTTGTCGATATCGTGCCCTGAAAGCCCCGCCTTAACGTATTTTTCCGCGGCAAGCTGAGCGGAAAGCACGGTATCGTAAACGTGCTTCATCTCATCGGTAACGTAGCCTACGGCAATGGTGCGAGTCATATCGCTGACGTAGCCGTTGACAGCCGCACCGAAATCCATGGTTATGAAATCGCCCTTTTCAATGATCTTATCAGTCGGTACACCGTGAGGCAGGGAGGAATTGGCGCCGGAAACCACGATGAATTCAAACGCCGCACAGTCAGCACCGTTTTTACG
>SVND01000055.1 GCA_015067075.1 Oscillospiraceae bacterium | reverse complement strand
GTTATATCCACAAACGGCGGTTACCCTCTCGATCAGAATGTATATCAGGCGGTAAAGGGCATGACTGCCGCGGAAGCAACCGTTAAAGAGGGCGGCGTTATCATTATGCTGGCACGATCTGACGACGGTATAGGCGGCGACCACTTTTATCATCAGCTTGCAGACGAAGCTGACATAAATAAAACGATGGGAATTTTCCTTTCACGAAGCAGAGGAGAAACGGTACCTGACCAATGGCAAACGCAAATTCTTATCAGAATACTCATGAAGGCAAAGGTAATTTACATATCGAGCTTAGATAAAGAAACTGTCGAAAAAATGCACATGATTCCCGCAAGCTCTTTGGATGAAGCGATGAGCATGGCGAAAGATATTATAGGAAAAGAAAGCGTCACCGTTACGGCTATTCCCGACGGCGTATCAGTTGTCGTTATTTGATTACGGAAAGGAGCGAGGCTATGGACAAATTTGTTTTACATTCCACATACAAGCCGACAGGTGATCAACCTACAGCCATTGAGAACCTTGTAAAAGGTCTTGAGCGCGGCGACAAAGAGCAGTCGCTTTTAGGCGTTACAGGCTCAGGTAAGACATTTACAATGGCTAACATTATAGCGCAGGTCAACAGGCCTACGCTTGTTTTGGCGCACAATAAAACGCTGGCGGCACAGCTTTGCTCTGAATTCCGTGAATTTTTTCCCGAAAATTCCGTTGAATATTTCGTTTCCTATTACGATTATTATCAGCCCGAAGCGTATATTCCGCAGTCCGATACATATATCGAAAAGGATATGCAGATAAACGATGAGATCGACAGACTTCGCCATTCGGCTACGTCGTCATTAGGTGAGCGCAGAGACGTCATAATCGTATCAAGCGTATCCTGCATTTACTCACTGGGCGACCCAATTGATTATAAAAGCATGGTTATTTCCTTGCGCCCGGGTATGACACGCGAAAGAGATGAGGTTATTAAAAAGCTCATCGAGATACAGTATTCGCGAAACGATATGGATTTTTCAAGAAATACCTTCCGTGTCCGCGGTGACGTTTTGGAAGTTTTCCCGTCATACACCAATGAAAAAGCCATCAGAATTGAGTTTTTCGGCGATGAAATAGACAGAATTTCGGAGATAAATACCGTTACGGGTGAGATCACGTTAAACCTTAATCACGTTGCCATTTATCCTGCTTCCCATTACGTATCACCGCCTGAAAAGCGTGAAAAGGCACTAATGCAGATAGAAAAGGAAATGGACGAGCGAATAAAATGGTTTACGGAGCGCGGCAAGCTTATTGAGGCGCAGCGTATTGGCGAGCGTACTCGCTATGATATGGAAATGATACGTGAAATCGGCTTTTGCAAAGGTGTTGAAAATTATTCTGCAGTTATGAGCGGACGAAAAGCGGGGGAAGCACCGTTTACGTTGCTTGATTATTTCCCGAAGGATTTTCTTCTTTTTATCGACGAGTCACACGTTACACTTCCGCAGGTCCGTGCAATGTACGGCGGTGACAGGTCAAGAAAGGACAATCTTATCGAATTTGGTTTCCGTCTGCCGTCTGCATATGACAACCGACCGCTTAATTTTGGCGAATTTTCAAGCAAAGTAAATCAGGTAGTTTACGTAAGTGCAACTCCGGGTGAATATGAACGAGAGCGTTCGTCGCAAATAGTTGAACAGGTCATACGCCCCACGGGACTTATTGACCCGAAGATAGACGTTCGCCCGACACGGGGACAAATTGACGATCTTTACGGTGAAATACGCTTACGAACTGAAAAAGGTGAGCGTGTTTTGGTAACAACGCTCACCAAGAAAATGGCTGAAGATCTTACCGATTATCTTGAGGATCTTGGTGTCAAGGTCAGATATATGCATCACGATATTGATGCAATGGAACGAATGAAGATAATCCGAGAGCTTCGCCTCGGTGAATTTGACGTGCTTGTCGGTATAAACCTTTTGCGTGAGGGTTTGGACATTCCCGAAGTATCGCTTGTTGCTATCCTTGACGCCGATAAGGAAGGCTTTTTGAGAAGCACAACGTCACTTATTCAGACGATTGGCCGCGCCGCTCGTAACGCGGATGGTGTCGTTATAATGTATGCTGATACGGTTACGGATTCAATGCGCGAGGCTATAGATGAAACGGAGCGAAGACGAAAGATACAAAGCGAATACAACGAAACGCACGGCATAATTCCGCAAACCATCAAAAAAGACGTGCGCGAGCTTCTTGAAATATCGGGAACGAGCGATATTAAGAATATTACAACGAGAAGAATGTCAGCCGTGGAAAAGATGAAGCTTATTGAACAGCTGAAAAAAGAGATGAAGCACGCGGCGAAGCTGCTTGAATTTGAGCATGCCGCAATGCTGAGAGATAAAATTGCCGAACTGGAAAGAGGAAAATAAGTTGCGAGAAAATATTTATGTAAAGGGCGCAAGAGCGAATAATTTAAAAAATATTGACGTTGAAATACCGCGCGATAAGCTCATTGTTTTCACAGGGCTTTCAGGCTCGGGTAAATCCTCCCTTGCTTTTGATACGATATATGCGGAAGGTCAAAGACGGTACGTTGAGTCGCTTTCATCGTACGCAAGACAGTTCCTCGGTCAAATGGAAAAGCCTGACGTAGACTATATCGACGGGTTATCTCCTGCCATATCTATCGACCAGAAGACAACATCAAAAAATCCACGTTCAACCGTCGGAACCGTTACGGAAATTTACGATTATCTGCGCCTTCTTTACGCGAGAATCGGTATTCCTCACTGTCCTATTTGCGGAAAAGAGATAGCTCAGCAAACTGTGGATCAGATAGTTGACAAGCTTATTTCCTTGCCCGAGGGCACAAGACTGCAAATTCTTGCGCCTGTTATCAGGGGTAGAAAAGGCGAGTATACAAAGCTTTTTGAAGACACACGCAAAAGCGGATACGTCAGAGTCCGTGTTGACGGAAGTGTATACGATCTTTCGGAGCAAATTCCTCTTGACAAGAACAAAAAGCACACTATTGAGGTCGTCGTTGACAGAGTTGTCGTAAAGCAAGAGGCACGCGGAAGAATTGCCGATTCCGTTGAAACGGCATCGAAGCTGTCGGGCGGTCTTATAACGGCGATAACAAACGATGAAGAACTGCAGTTTTCACAAAATTACGCCTGCGACGAGCATGAGATAAGCATCGGAGAGCTTGAGCCGAGGATGTTTTCCTTCAATAACCCGTACGGCGCTTGCCCCGATTGTTCAGGTCTCGGCGAGGTAATGAAGATCGATCCGAGCCTTATAATACCCGATAAGTCCCTGTCTATTCGCGACGGTGCCATACGCGCAAGCGGATGGAACAACACCGACGGCGGTACGATGGCAAGGATGTACCTTGAGGGGCTTGCAAGACATTATGATTTTTCCCTTGATATACCAGTCTCGGAATTGCCGAAGAAAATAATTGACATTTTGCTTTACGGTAACAACGGCGAAAAAATTGAAATGCGCTATGTCAAGGAGTACGGCAACGGCTCGTTTAAAACTTCATTTGAGGGTATTATAACAAATTTGGAACGCAGATACCGCGAAACTCAAAGCGAAGCTATGAGGGTTGAAATTGAAAACAGTATGAATTGCGTTCCTTGCCGTACCTGCGGCGGTACAAGACTAAAAAAAGAGATGCTTGCCGTAACGGTAGGCGGTAAAAATATTCATGAGGTCTGTGCGCTTTCCATATCGGATGAAATTGAATTTTTCAGCAGTCTTAAGCTGTCCGAAAAAGATACAATGATCGCCGAGCGTATTTTAAAAGAGATAATCGAAAGACTTAAGTTTTTGCAAGGCGTGGGACTTGAATACCTTACGCTTACAAGAAGCTCAGGCACGCTGTCCGGCGGTGAAAGCCAGAGAATACGCCTTGCAACACAGATTGGATCTTCTCTTATGGGTGTTTTATACATTCTCGACGAGCCAAGCATCGGTCTGCATCAGCGCGACAACGAGAAGCTGCTTGACGCACTTCGCGGTCTGCGCGACCTTGGAAATACGCTTATTGTAGTTGAGCATGACGAGGATACCATGCGTGCCGCCGATTATATCGTCGATATAGGTCCGGGCGCAGGCGTGCACGGCGGTGAAATTATCGCTTGTGGTACACCTGAGGACATAATGGCTTGCAAAAACTCGATTACAGGTCAGTATCTTTCGGGTGAAAAGAAAATACCCGTTCCTGCCCAAAGGCGCAAGGGTAACGGCAAATTCATTGAAATACAAGGTGCAACTCAGAATAATCTGCAAAATATAAACGTAAAAATTCCATTGGGCACGCTTTGTGCCGTAACAGGTGTTTCCGGTTCGGGTAAATCGTCACTTATAAATGAGGTGCTTTACAAACAGCTTGCTTCACAGCTTATGGGTGCAAGGGCACACGCAGGAACCCATAAGGCGATTGTAGGCACTGAAAATCTCGATAAGATAATCAATATCGACCAGTCTCCCATCGGAAGAACGCCACGTTCAAATCCCGCAACATATACGGGTCTTTTCAACGATATCCGTGAGCTTTTTGCGTCCACACAGGATGCAAAAATGCGCGGTTATAACGCAGGAAGATTTTCCTTTAATATACGGGGCGGAAGATGCGAGGCGTGTGAGGGTGACGGCATCGTAAAGATAGAAATGCACTTTTTGCCCGATATTTACGTGCCTTGTGACGTTTGCGGCGGAAAAAGATACAACCGCGAAACGCTGGAGGTTAAATTTAAGGGCAAGAGCATTTTCGACGTTCTCGATATGACTGTCGAGGAAGCCTTGAACTTTTTTGACAATATGCCAAAGCTCCGCCGTAAAATAGAAACCATGTACGAGGTCGGCTTAGGCTATATAAAGCTCGGTCAATCATCCACAACGCTTTCAGGCGGAGAGGCACAGCGTGTAAAGCTTGCAACGGAGCTGTCGCGCAGAGCAACAGGGAAGACCATCTACGTCCTCGATGAGCCTACAACAGGGCTTCATACTGCTGACGTTGCAAAGCTTATAGAGGTGCTTCAGCGTCTTGTTGACGGTGGAAATACGGTGGTGGTTATTGAGCATAATTTAGACGTTATAAAAACTGCCGATCATATCATTGATCTCGGCCCCGACGGCGGTAACAAAGGCGGTAATATCGTTATTACGGGCACACCTGAGCAAGTTGCCGCTTGTGATGAGTCTTACACAGGAAGATTTCTTAAAAAGCTTCTTAAATAAAAAGCTCAAGCTCACCGTGCTCGCGGAGCTTTTCCATGGCGGCTTTTTCGATTCTGGAAACATAGGAACGCGATATACCAAGCTTTTCAGCTACCTGCTGCTGTGTTTTTGAACGAGCTCCGCAAAGCCCGTATCGCATCTCAATTATTGTTCGTTCGCGTTCAGAAAGCTGTGTAATCACCGCATTACGCAGCTTTTGATTTTTCATCTCCGTATCAAGTTTTTCCACAACGTTATCGTTGCAAGAGATTATATCTTTAAGCGTAAGAGAATTTCCGTCCTTATCGGAGTCTATAGGCTCGTCAAGGGAAATTTCGCATGATATTTTTTTTAGCGTGCGAAAATACATAAGTATTTCGTTTTCAATGCATCTTGAAGCGTATGTAGCTAAACGAACGCCTTTTTTTCCGCTGAAGGTATCAACACCCTTTATAAGTCCTATGGTGCCGATTGAAATCAGGTCATCCTGCTCGGCGTATTGCGTGCCGTATTTTTTAACGATATGTGCCACCAAACGAAGATTGTGCTCGATAAGCTTGTTTCTTGCGTGTAAACTGCCGCTTGCTTTTTCCGCAACAAGCTCCGATTCTTCCTTTACCGACAGCGGCTTTGGAAAAGTTCCCGAACCTGTTAAATGTAAAAGCAAGGTTACAAAATTAAAAATATCTGCGCCGAAAAGCATATAAACACTCCTTATTTTTCAGTAATTCAGTTTATGTCTTACGGCTCGGACATTATTCTTAATATTTCGACGGACAAAGATTAAAATTCTCTTGAAAGCGGAGCTGTCTTTTGGTATAATAATAATAGAAAGGGAGATAAATATGGCAAAAGAATACTTTATAGCTGAACAATGCGATTTCGGCATCAGATTAGATACATATATTTCAGATTATTTCGACGATATGTCGCGCTCCGCCGTCCAAAAGCTTTTGGAAAAGGGATGCATCAAGGTGAACGGCAAGGATGTGTCGAAAAGCTACAAAATCGTCGGCGGCGAGGAGATCGAGGTCGATATTCCAGAGCCTTGCGAGCCTGAAATAACAGCGGAAAATATTCCTCTCGACATCGTTTATGAGGATGAATATATGCTGGTCGTAAATAAGCCGAAGGGGATGACCGTTCATCCCGCGCCCGGCAATTACACGGGTACACTTGTAAACGCGCTTTTGTATCATTGCGGTGACTCTCTTTCGGGAATCAACGGAGTAAAGCGGCCGGGAATAGTCCATCGCATTGATAAAGACACTACAGGTCTTTTGCTCGTTGCAAAATGCGACATGGCACACAACTGCTTGGCACAGCAAATTAAGGAGCATAGCCTTGTTCGTGAATACGAGGGTATCGTTTTCGGCAAAATAAAGCAGGAAAGCGGAACTGTTGATGCACCTATCGGAAGACATCCCAAGGACAGAAAGAAAATGGCTGTCACGATGCAAAATTCACGTAATGCCGTAACACATTATTTCGTTGTCGCCAATTACGAGGGATTTACGCATATGCGCTTCAGACTTGAAACGGGGCGTACTCATCAGATAAGAGTTCATATGCAATCCTTAGGTCATCCCATCGCAGGCGATGCCGTATACGGTGTCAACGATAAAAGCGGCTTGACGACCCAATGCTTACACGCGAAAAAGGTCGGGTTCATTCACCCTAAAACGGAAGAATATATGGAGTTTGAAGCTCCTTTGCCGCCTGAATTTCAAGCTTTTTTAACGAAGCTCGAAACAAAATAAATCATATAAGGAAGTTATCCCTATGAAAGAAAAAATGACCGAGCTTGTAAAAAAGCTTAATTTTCACGCATATAAATATTATGTTGAGGACTCGCCCGAGATCAGCGATTATGAATATGACATGATGATGAACGAGCTGAAAGCTATTGAAGCTGAGCATCCTCAATGGATATTACCTACGTCTCCTACACAGAGAATAGGCGACGTGCCTGCATCTGAATTTCAGCAGGTAACACACTCGGTCGTGATGGATAGCTTATCAGACGTTTTCACACTTGAAGAGGTTGAAGCCTTCGGCGCGCGCATGAGCGCACAGTTCAGCGGTGCTGAATTTGTTTTAGAGCAAAAAATCGACGGACTTTCCGTTTCCCTTGAATACAAGGACGGCATTTTTGTCCGCGGATCAACAAGAGGCGACGGCGTTACAGGTGAGGATATAACGCAAAATCTGAAAACCATTTCAGCTATTCCTATGGAGCTTAACGAAAAAATTCCTTTTATCGAGGTGCGCGGCGAGGTATATATGCCGAAAGCTGAATTTGTCCGTCTTAATCAGCTTCGCGAGGAAAACGGGGAAAAGCTCTTTGCAAATCCCCGCAATGCCGCCGCAGGCTCCTTGCGCCAGCTTGATCCCCGTATTACGGCACAGCGCAAGCTAAGCATATACGTTTTCAATCTTCAGCAGGTTGAGGGCGCCACAGTTGAAACCCATTCACAGTCGTTGCAGTTGATGAAAAGGCTCGGATTCAGAGTTATTCCCGATTGGATAGTATCTTCAAACATCTCCGATATAGTGGAAGGTATTAAAAAAATCGGTCAAAACCGCCACAGCTTACAGCATGATATCGACGGCGCAGTTGTAAAGCTAAACAGCTTTACAGATAGAATTGTGGCAGGCAGAACGGCAAAAGCTCCAAAATGGGCGGTTGCATATAAATATCCGCCCGAGCAAAAGGAAACGAAGCTTTTAGACATTGAAATAGCAGTTGGCAGAACGGGCGTTTTGACTCCTACTGCTATTTTAGAGCCCGTTTTCGTGTCGGGCTCAACCGTATCAAGAGCTACCTTGCATAACCGTGAAATAATTGCCGAGCGCGACATACGCATCGGTGATACCGTCGTTGTACAAAAAGCAGGGGATATTATCCCTGAAATAGTGCGTTCTGTAGCCGAAAAGCGTGACGGCTCGCAGACGCCCTACAAAATGCCTGATATTTGCCCTTCCTGCGGAGAAGCGGTAATACAGGAGCTTGCACAAACACGCTGTACGAACGCCGCTTGCCCTGCACAGCTTTTGAGAAATATTGAGCATTTCGTTTCCCGCGATGCCATGGATATAGACGGTATGGGCGAAAACATCGTTGCTTCTTTTGTGAAAGAGGGCTTGCTTTCTTCCGTTGCCGATCTTTATACCATCAAAGCCGATGAAATCGAGCAGATCGAGCGTATGGGTAAAAAATCTGCAGAAAATCTTATTTCCGCCATTGAAAGCTCCAAACAGCGCGGACTTGACAGAGTTATTTTCGCCCTCGGAATACGCAATATCGGTCAAAAAGCCGCAAAGCTTTTGGCGCAAAAATTTACGGATATTGATGCTTTAATGAAGGCTACTGCTGAAGAGATACTTACTATTGACGGCTTCGGCGACATAATGGCGGAAAGTGTTGTTGAATTTTTAGCAAGAAAGCAAACGCAGGAAATCGTGGCGAGATTTAAGGAGTACGGCGTAACACTTACCTATGAAAGTGATGTGCAAAGCGATATGCTTGCGGGCGGAACGTATGTTTTAACGGGAACGCTGTCCACAATGTCAAGAGATGAAGCCTCTGCATTGATCGAGCGCTTCGGCGGAAAGACGTCATCATCCGTTTCCAAAAAAACGACAGCCGTTATTGCAGGGGAAAACGCAGGAAGCAAGTTGACAAAGGCTGAATCCCTTGGCATCCCTGTAATGACCGAAGCTGAATTTTTTGAAATGCTCGGAATTGAGCATTAAGCAATTCTTAAAGGATTTTTAACTTTTTATCTATCGACTATGTTTTTGTTTTATGATATAATTCATCATAGTTCAATTAGATATGGTGATGCATAGTGAAATACGATATAATTAAATTTGTGATTTTTATTTTTACGTTTATAACGGCTCTTTTATCGCTGCCGATGCTTTGGAACGGGATTATTGCTGTGGTTGGAGTTTTCAAAAAACGAAAAATAACCGTAAAAGAGCAAAAACAACATAAATTTGCCGTGATAATCTGCGCAAGAAATGAAGAAAAAGTTATCGGTAAGCTTATTGATACAATCAACGGTCAAAGCTATCCACGTGAGCTTTTTGATGTATTTGTGGTCGCTGATAATTGCACGAACGTGCTTACTGCAAAAGTAGCTCGGGAACACGGTGCAACTGTGTACGAACGATTTAACACCGCGAATATAGGAAAAGGATTTGCGATGAAATGGGGCTTTGAACAGATATTCAGTCAGCACCCGAATACGTACGACGCAGTATGTGTTTTCGATGCTGATAATCAAGTATCACGCGACTTTTTAGCTCAAATGAACAATGCGCTGTGTAGCGGTGCAGACGGCGCACAAGGGCAGAGGCGCTCTTTGAATCCACATGAAACAGTCGTAAGCGGATGCTATGAGATTTATTGGATGATGATAAATCTCTTTCAAAACAAAGCACGTCATAATTTGCATTTATCTTCGCTTTTAGGCGGAACAGGCTTTGTTTTACGTTCGGAGCTTGTTAAAAACGGAAAATGGTCAACTTCGACCATAACGGAAGACCTCGAATTTACGATCACTGAGATAGCAAAGGGAAGACAGATACTTTATATTGAGGATGCTGTTTTTTACGACGAGCAGCCAACAGATATAAAAACATCGCTGATACAGCGCTTCAGATGGGCTTTCGGCGGCATTCAATGCGCGAAAAAGCTGATATCTCAATCAGTGAGATCTGCTTTAACAAACGGTATTGCAGCCTTTGATGCGCTCATGATCCTTTTACTTATGCCGACTTTAGCCTTAACACCGATAACAACGATCGTTCAGCTTTCTTACGCTTTATTTGTGCCGAAGCTGCTTGCTTCGATCTTATTAAGCTCAATCGGATATCTCGTTTTATCCTCCGCCGTTATCGCTGTACTTTCGGCAATATTAGTCATAAAAAGCAAGGGAGATCTCAAAAAGCTATGGCGTTCAGCCGCACTTTATGCAGTTTTCATTTTACCCGTGTCTTTCATGGCGTTAATAAGCCTTTTTAAACGCGACTGCAAATGGACACCTATAAAGCATAAAGGAGCAAAAGCGACATAAAAAAGGAGAAGCTTTGAAGCTTCTCCTTTAAATTTTACATTTAGATCAAGGATACCTCGCGGCCTGTCTTCGCAGACTCGTAAATAGCGGAAAGTATCTTTATCATATCAACGCCCTGCTGGGGAACGAATACAGGCTCAGCGCCGTTAAGAATAACGTCAACATAGTGTCTCAAGCACATTTCGTGACCGCCTGCCGGCTGGGGATAGTTAACAGGCTCAGCAACCATAGTGCCGTTTTCTTCTCTGAATATCTGTGCGCTCCAGTTGTGCCAATATGTACCTGCCTTATCGCCGCGAAGCTCAACGAATGCCTTTTCAGCATCAATGTTGGAAGCCCAGCTGAATTCTATCTGCAAGCAAGCGCCGTTATCGAACTTGATAAAGCCCATTGCAAGGTCTTCAACGTCGAAAGTACCGCCGTCAACCTTATCACCGAACTGAGAATGCTCGGAAGCGTCCTTAGATGTATCTTCGGCAAACTTATTGAATGTTGCACCGGAAACAGCAACGGGAGTGGGGTTTCCCATAAGCCAGATAGCAAGGTCGATCATATGAACGCCAAGGTCGATAAGCGGACCGCCGCCGGACTGTGCCTTCGTTGTGAACCAGCCGCCTTTACCGGGGATGCCTCGTGTTCTTATCCAGCCGCAACGACCGCAGTATACGTCGCCCATTTTACCTTCAGCGATATACTTTTTAAGGTACTGTGAGCAACCTTCGAAACGGTTGTTACGCATAACCATGAGAGTTTTTCCGCTGTCGTTAGCCGCTTTCTGCATCTTAAGAACTTCTTCAATGCTGATTGCATCGGGCTTTTCGGAGAAAACAGGCTTGCCGGCGTTCAAAGCGGCAACAGCAATGATGGAGTGAAGGTAGTTAGGTGTGCAGATGTCAACAGACTCTACGTTGGGATCGGCGATAAGGTCGTTGAAATCCTTATAAACCTTCGCATTGGGGTAGAAAGTTTCACGGAAGCTTTCAGCGCGATCCTCGAGGATGTCACAGAAAGCGACAACTTCTACGTTGTCCATTTTCTTATAAGCGGGAAGGTGTGCTACTCTTGCAATGCCGCCGCAACCGACGACACCGATCTTAAGCTTTTTACTCATTTTGTATACTCCTTTTTGAAAAAGAATTCTGTTTATATTTTAACGCAACTTACTTTTTTCGTCAAGAGGAAAATGAAAACTCCGCATAAATATACATGTAAATAGCAAAAAAGAACAAAACATTTTTATCAAATAATTTTTTTCTTATTTATTATGGTTTTATTTACAAAAAACGATTGACAAAATAATCGGAAAGATATATAATATTCAAATAAAAAGTTTCGAAGGAGATTGCAATGAAACAGGATATGATTGTTATATTGGATTTAGGTGGCGAGTCTAATTCCGCTCTTGCCAGACAGATTCGTGCGTTGGGTGTTTACAGTGAAATTTATCCCCACGATACAACTGTTGCTCAGATAAAAGCTATGCCCAATGTAAAGGGTATAATTTTAAGCGGTGGTAAAAATAATATAGTTGACGGTCGTGCGATCGATATCGATCCTGCTATTTACGACTGTGGTATCCCCATGCTTTCACTCAAGCATCCGACGGAGCGCTGCAAATGTGCGGACGGTTTAAACGATGCTTTGCTTGAGAGCTTTTTATTTTCCGATGCAAAGTGCGAAAAGAATTGGAACATGGAAAACTTCATCGCCGATCAGGTTGAGCTTATTCGCCGTCAGGTTGGCAATAAAAAGGTTCTTCTTGCTCTTTCAGGTGGTGTCGACAGTTCCGTTGTTGCCGCACTTCTTATTAAAGCTATCGGTAAAAACCTCGTTTGCGTCCATGTAAACCACGGCTTGCTCCGTAAAAACGAGCCTGAAGAGGTCGTTCGCGTTTTCCGTGACGAGCTTGGCGCAACGCTTATATATGTAGATGCCGTCGATCGTTTCCTTGATAAACTTAACGGTGTTGAAGAGCCTGAAACAAAGCGTAAGATAATCGGCGCTGAATTTATCCGCGTGTTTGAAGAGGAAGCTCGCAAACTCGACGGAATTGATTTCCTTGCGCAGGGTACTATTTATCCCGACATCGTTGAAAGCGGAACGAAGACAGGCAAGAGCGTTAAGGCTCATCATAATGTCGGCGGTTTGCCTGATGATATGAAATTTGAGCTCGTTGAGCCTGTTAAATATCTTTTCAAAGACGAGGTGCGCGCTTGCGGATTACAGCTTGGCTTGCCGGAAAGCATGGTCTACCGTCAGCCGTTCCCAGGTCCCGGACTTGGTGTGCGTTGCCTTGGCGCTATTACACGAGACAGACTTGAATGTGTCCGTGAATCCGATGCTATTTTAAGAGAAGAATTCAAAAAGGCGGGACTTGAAGGCAAGGTATGGCAGTATTTCACACTCATTCCCGACGTTAAGTCCGTTGGTGTCCGTGATGATGCACGTTCCTTTGAATATCCCGTAATAATCCGAGCTGTCAATACGGTTGACGCTATGACGGCAACTATCGAGCGCCTTGATTGGGATCTGCTCGATAAAATAACGAACAGAATCGTAAACGAAGTCAAGGGTGTAAACCGCGTTTGCTACGACCTTACACCTAAACCGACAGGCACGATCGAATGGGAATAATAAACGCAAGTGGAAAAAGCCTTATATATCAAGGGTTTTCGGCACTTAAAACGGATTTTTGATACCGTTTTGATACCATTGGTATTATTCTCATAACAAATTCAATATAAGA
>SVND01000054.1 GCA_015067075.1 Oscillospiraceae bacterium | reverse complement strand
AGATTGGTTGCTTTTTTACAATTCTTCAAGATTGAAAAACAGGAAGAGGTAATTTCCTCTCCCTGCTTTTCTTGCGCCTTTTTTCTTTTTTGTGAACTAAACGGGGTTCACTTCATTTTTGCAATACCTTAATTTTTTTAAAATTACTCGGCGGCATAAACGCTAACGCGCTTTTTGTCCTTGCCTACGCGCTCAAACTTGACGGAACCGTCGATAAGAGCGAAGAGTGTGTCGTCGGAGCCGATGCCGACGTTGTTGCCGGGATGGATATGAGTTCCTCTCTGGCGAACAAGAATGTTGCCGGCCAAAACAAACTGACCGTCAGCACGCTTTACACCAAGACGCTTGGACTCGGAGTCACGGCCGTTCTTTGTAGAACCAACACCTTTTTTATGTGCAAAAAATTGCAAGCCTAACTTAAGCATTGAAATTACCTTTCCTTTCATAAGAATTGAGTTTTTCCTCACGCAGGGAAATGTATTCGGAATAATCTTCGGCAAGAGAAGAAATATGGAGCTTAAAAGCCTTCAGCATTTCTTCACCGCGCACAGCGTCGCGCTCGTTCAATATGCAACGCACCTCGGCGGTTTTCTCGTTCACCGTTATGTCGGGGGAGAGACCGAGAACGTCAGTCAGCATGCAAACGCATAAACCGACTGCGCTTGTAACGCCTGCGCAAACGATATCAGAGCCTGATTCAGCGTAGCCCGAATGCCCCTTGCAGGAAAAGCCGCATAAAGCGGAACTGCGATTGAAAACAGTTACGTTGATCATGCCTTGATCTTGGAGATCATGACCTTTGTAAACGGCTGTCTGTGTCCCTGCTTCTTGCGTTCGTTTTTCTTAGATTTGTACTTGAAAACAACGATCTTCTTAGCCTTACCGTTTTCGATGACCTTAGCTTCAACGCTTGCGCCTTCAACGTAGGGAGCACCTACCTTGAGGGAGTCATCGCCAACAGCTAAAACCTTATCGAAGGTAATCTCGCTGCCTGCTTCGCAATCAAGCTTCTCAATGGAAACTACATCGCCTTCGGCGACCTTGTACTGCTTTCCGCCGGTAAAAATAACTGCGTACACGAAAAGCACCTCACTTTCATTATAACTCGCTGCGGGAGGTTGGGCAAAGCCCCATTCCACTATTTTTGCGCACAAAAACAAAACCTCGGAACACGCGGTGAGAGTATTATACCACATAAATTACTGCTTGTCAAATGTTTTCTTCAAAAAAATGAAGAAATTTTACGAAAAATCAGTTATTCAAGTAAGATTTGACGAGCACGTGCAACAGATCGTCGCGGTCAAGCCTTCTGATAAGTCCGCGGGCGTTGTTGTGGTTTGTAATATATGTCGGGTCCTCGGAAAGAATATAGCCGACTATTTGGTTTATCGGGTCGTAGCCCTTTTCCTGAAGTGCGTCATAAACTGTGGCAAGGATCTTTTTCATTTCGGATTCCTTGTCATTTTTTATGGAAAACTTCATAGTTACGTCGTTCAAAGAAAAAACCTCCTCGGCAAAAAACTGAAATAAAAATTTCGCCAATTATATAATATACTATTACGAACAAATTTTCAAGAGTTTTTTTTAAGTTTTTGTAAAAATATTTGCAATTTTTTTTGTTTTGCATTATAATATGATTATGATAACGATGTATAATGGAGATTTTGTTATGCTGGAAACTGATGCGCTCGTACTGCGTGAGAAAACGATATCGGAAAATGATAAGATGCTTTCGATCTTAACGCCTGAAATGGGACGTGTCACAGCCTTTGCAAAGGGTGCAAAAAGCTTGCGTTCCCATATGGCAGGGGCTTGCCGTGCCTTTTGTTACGGTCATTTTGTGCTGAACGAGCGCTCGGATGCTTACTCCGTAAGCTCTGCCGAACCCATAATGAGCTTTCACGAGCTTGAAAGCGACCTTGTAAGGCTTGCCCTCGCCAATTACTTTGCGGAAGCGGCAGGGTATATCGCCCTCGACAGCGGCGACAGCGCAGAAATATTACAGCTTATGCTCAACTGCCTGTACGTTTTGACGAAAAAGAACGTTTCGGTGCAAACTGTCAAGATGGTCTTCGAGCTTCGTGCAATGTGTATTCTCGGATATATGCCAGCCGTTGAGGGATGTATGGCTTGCGGCGAAACGGAGGGCGCGGTATGGTATTTCGACGGTGATGAAGGCGGAATTTTGTGCCGCGATTGCCATGAGCAGGAGCAGTACGGCAGTAGAATAGCTTTACCCGCGTCGGCTGTACAAGCGTTAAAGTATATAATTTCGGCAGATGCAAAGAAAATTTTCTCATTTACTCTCGGAGAAGGCGCGATGAAGGCCGTAACGAAAGCCGTCGAGGATTTCTTTGTACAGGGCGTTGATACGGAGCTGAAAACGCTGGATTTTTACAAAAAGACACTGATTTAAAGCTATTTTGATATTCTTATTACATATTCAATATAGGTGTCCGTCTGATTTTGTTTTGAGCTTACGGTTATACCTGCTCTCTCCATAGTTTCAAGCGCGTGTTTAAGCGTATTGGAAAAAATGCGAATATCCTTGACGACGGGCGTGACATGACGTGTGCTTTGAGCGGATTTTTTCTGCGCGAGCATATTGTCAACCAGCTTTTCCGTGGATGCCACGTTTAAAAGCTCCTTTGCCACCTTTTCGATAGCGTCGATTCTGGACTGCTTGTCCTGCAAACGCAGTATTGCACGGGCGTGGCGCTCTGAAAGACCGAAGGCAAGAAGCTTTGCTCTTTCGTCGGCTTCATATCGAAGCAAACGAAGCTTGTTTGCAACGGTTGACTGCTTTTTTGAAAGCATTCTTGCCGCCTGCTGCTGTGTGATACCGTATGTGACGATGAGCCTTTGTATTCCTTCAGCCTCCTCAAAAAAACCGAGATCTCTCCGCATCAGATTTTCCACCAGTGCCAATACTGCGGAGCGCTTTTCGCCCATATCGGCAACGATGCAGGGGACTTTTTCAAGCTCAGCTAAAACTGCGGCACGAAGACGGCGTTCACCTGCCACAAGCTCGTAGCCCTTGTCTACACGGCGCACGCAAAGAGGTTGGATTATACCGTGCAGTCTGATGCTTTCGGCAAGCTCCCATAGCGATGCTGCATCGAATAAAACGCGCGGCTGTGACGGATTTGGCGATATCAGGCTTACGGGAATTTCAACGACACGGCTTAAAGGCCGTTCATTTTGGCGTGTCCTTTCAATGGTCAGCCCCATATGTAACCTCCAATGTTTGATGTAATTATTTTATCATAAAAAGAAAAAAATGTAAACAAAAATCGTATATCATTTTTCGACACGGAGAAAGAAAAAAGTCGAAAAGAAAGCGGAGAATTGATGAAAACTATTTTGAAATACCTGCGCCCCCATTCGTGGCATATGGTAGCACAGCTTGTGATAAAATTCATAGGAACAATAATGGATCTGCTGATTCCGTGGATACTGTCGTACATTATCGACGACATAACGCCGCTGGGACAGCTCAAGCCCATACTTTTTTGGGGAAGCATAATGGTGGTTTGCGCTGTGACGGCGCTTGTCGGCAATATTGTTGCTAATCGCATGGCGGCGAAGATAGCGCGTGACACGACGGAGCTGATAAGGCACGATCTTTTTGCGAAGATAACGTATCTTTCCTGCGAGCAGACAGATAGATTTACAATGGCATCGCTTATATCGAGACTTACCTCCGATACATATAACGTCCACCATATGCTCGGAATGATGCAGCGCATCGGTATACGCGCACCAATTTTGCTTTTAGGCGGAATAGGCGTTACGCTTACCCTTGACCCGGTGCTGTCGCTTGTGCTTATAACGACGCTTCCGCTTCTTGGTACGGTCGTTTACTTTGTTTCGCGCAAGGGTATCCCCCTTTATTCCGAGGTGCAAAAAGCATCGGATAAGATGGTATCGAAAATACAGGAAAATATGTCGGGCGTGCGTGTAATAAAAGCACTTTCCAAATCGGAGCACGAAAGGGAACGGTTTGACGAGGTGTCCGCACACGTGGTTGCGCGCGATAAAAAAGCGAGCATGATAATGTCCATAACGAACCCTTCGATGCAGCTTTTACTGAATTTGGGACTTTGCGCCGTCATAGTAGTCGGTGCGTTTCGTGTCAACAGCGGAGCGGCGTTACCTGGTGCGATAATCGCATTTTTGAGCTACTTTACCATAATTTTAAATGCCATGATGATGATAACGCGAATATTTGTTATGTATTCAAAGGGCGCGGCATCGGCAAAGAGAATAGAAGAAGTAATGAAAGCGGAGCGTCAGCTTTTGCCGCAAGCTTGTGAAACGAAGGAAAACAGTCCTTGGCATATTGAATTTGACGGCGTTGATTTTTCCTATAACGGCGTTGCGAACAATCTTACGAATATTTCATTCGGACTTAAAAAGGGAGAAAGCCTTGGTATAATCGGTGAAACGGGAAGCGGAAAAACTACGCTTATAAGCTTGCTTTTGCGATTTTACGATTGCAACGGAGGAGGAATTTACATCGACGGTGTAAACGTAAAAGCTATGGATGCAAATGAGCTTCATTCAAAATTCGGAGTTGTGTTCCAAAGTGATTTCCTTTTTGCCGATACTATAAAAAGCAATATTGACTTTTTCCGCGGTGTTACACAGGAAAGCGTGGAAAAAGCATCGCAAACGGCGCAGGCGGAGTTTGTTTACGATAAGGAAAACGGATTTGACCATATGCTGACGGTAAAGGGCGCAAATATGAGCGGAGGTCAAAAGCAGAGATTGCTTATTGCGCGCGCCGTAGCGGCGAAGCCTGAAATACTTGTGCTGGACGATGCGTCAAGTGCACTGGATTATAAAACGGACGCACAGCTCAGGCTTGCTTTGCAAAAGGAGCTTGGAGATACTACTACCGTAGTCGTGGCACAGCGCGTAAGCTCCGTTAAAAGCTGTGATCTTATAATAATGATGAAGGATGGCAAGATCGCGGCGAAGGGCACGCACAAAAAGCTGTATGCGGAAAATGAAGCATATCGTGAGATATGCGACGCACAAATGGAGATGAAATAGCATGGCGAGAGAGATGGAAAAGCCGAAAATGAAAAAAGTAAACATACTCTTCCGCCTGTGGAAATACCTATATGACAGTAGAATACTACTGCTTGCGGCAGCTGTAATGACGGTAATAAGCAATCTTTTTGCGCTTATAGGACCTTTACTGTCGGGTTATGCTATTGACGCCATAGAGCCGGGCAAGGGCAAGGTCATAATGGATCAGGTGCTTTTTTACGTCGGTCTGATGGTGGTATTTTACCTTATTTCAGCGGTTATGAGCTATGTGCTTTCGGTAATAATGATAAATATAAGCCGAAGAGCCGTTTACAAAATGCGCCGAGATGCCTTTGAAAAGCTGACGAGCCTGCCCGTGGGCTTTTTCGATAAGCACCAGACGGGTGATATAATAAGCATAATCTCCTACGACGTTGACACGGTCAACGCATCGCTTTCGTCGGATCTTATCCAGATGTGTACCAGCTTTGTAACCGTTATAGGCTCGCTCATAATGATGCTGTCCATATCGCCGTCAATGGTGCTTATTTTTGCGGTGACAATACCCATATCAATACTTTTTACAAGATACAGAACGAAGCTTGTCCGTCCGCTTTTTTCATTGCGCTCGAAAAAGCTTGGCGAGCTTAACGGCTTTGTGGAGGAGATAAACGGCGGACACAGAACGACGAAGGCTTACGGCAGGGAAAAGCAGGTCGTTGAGCGCTTTGATACGAAAAATAAGGAAGCCGTTGATGCGTATTATAATGCCGATTATTACGGAAGCGTAATGGGTCCGTCCGTGAATTTTATCAACAATTTGTCCTTGGCAGGCGTGAGCACCTTCGGAGCAATACTGTATTTATACAAAATGATGAGCCTTGGCGACGTATCGTCCTTCGTGCTTTATTCGAGAAAATTTTCAGGTCCTATCAACGAGATCGCAAGCATAATAAGCGAGCTTCAGTCGGCGTTTTCTGCGGCGGAGCGTGTTTTCAGGCTCATTGATGAAGAGCCTGAAAAGGCGGACAGCGTTGATGCGGCGGAGCTTGACAGCGTTGACGGCGACGTAAAAATGGAAAACGTGCGTTTTGGCTACGACGAGGCTAAAACCATAATCCACGACCTTACCCTTCACGCAAAGCCCGGCACTCTTGTAGCAATTGTCGGCCCGACGGGCGCGGGCAAAACCACCATAATAAATCTGCTCATGCGCTTTTACGATATAAACAGCGGAGCTATCCTCGTCGATGATAAGGATATATCCTCCGTAACGAGAAAAAGTCTTCGCCGCGCCTATACTATGGTGCTGCAGGATACGTGGCTTTTTAACGGTACGATATATGAAAACCTTGCTTACGGCTGTGAAAACGTGACGCGTGAGCAGGTGGAAAATGCGGCAAAAATGGCGCATATGCATAGCTTTATCATGCGCCTTCCAAACGGATACGATACTCAGCTGAGCGACAACGCCGTGAATTTGTCAAAAGGACAGCGCCAGCTTTTGACCATAGCAAGAGCTATGCTTATCGATGCAAAAATGCTGATACTTGACGAGGCGACTTCCAACGTTGACACGCAAACGGAGGTCAGAATACAGGCGGCGATGCGTGAGCTGATGAAGGATAAAACGTGCTTTGTCATTGCACATCGGCTTTCCACCATACGAAGCGCCGATATAATACTTGTACTGCGCGACGGCGATATCGTTGAGCAGGGCACACACGAGCAGCTTATGGAGAAAAAAGGCTTTTATCACGAGCTTTATGTATCTCAGTTTTCTTAAAAGGGCAAAATACCGAGGTGATTGAGCAGTATCTTTGCACCAATGGCGATGAGAACTGCACCGCCTAAAAGCTCTGCCTTTGATTGAAGATGTATACCGAAGCGATTTCCTATGGCAACGCCTGAAAATGAAAGCAAAAGCGTTATAATTCCGATAAAAGCCACGGAAGGCGCAAGGGGTACGGAAAGAAAGGCAAAGGTAATGCCGACGGCAAGAGCGTCGATGCTCGTGGCGATAGCGAGGAAAAATACTTTACGCAGGGAAAAGCTGTCTTTTTGTGCGGAGTGGTCGGATGATAAGCTGTCGTGTATCATTTTTGCGCCGATAAAGGCGAGAAGAATAAAGGCTATCCAATGGTCGACACTTGTGATGTATCGCTCAAAGCGTTTTCCGAAAATCCAGCCTATAAGCGGCATCAGCGCTTGAAATGTGCCGAAGAAAACTGCGATGACGGCGGCTTTGCGGCGGCTGAAAACGTGCATATCGAGCCCTTGGCAAAGTGCAACGGAAAAAGCATCCATGGATAGACCTACGGCGACAAGTAACAGCTCAAAAAGACTCATAATCTTACCTTTCCCTGTACAAATAATAGGTGTAGTATAGTTCTACACATAAATTGCGAGCGTTTTATGTTCATTTAATTATATTTAACCTATATTGCGGTAATGACATATAAAAAATAAAGCTTGACGAAACGGCAAAAAAATGATATAATATAATTAAGATACAGAGATTTGGAGACGTATCGAAGCAAAGCCTTTATTGGCTTTGTTTCGGTGCGTCTTTTTTGTTTGGAGGAAGGAAAATGTACGATGTTGCAATAATCGGTGCAGGTATAATCGGTGCAATGACGGCAAGGGAGCTTGCGAGATATGAGCTTAAAATATGCGTTTTGGAAAAGGAGAGCGACGTGGCGCTTGGCGCGACGAAGGCAAACTCTGCCATAGTCCACGCAGGCTTTGATGCGAAGGAAGGCTCGCTGAAGGCAAAGCTGAACGTGCAGGGCGCAAAGCTTATGGAGCAAACAGCAAGGGAGCTTGGCGTAAAGTATATCAAAAACGGCTCGCTTGTTATCGGATTTGATGAAAATGACGAAAAACAGCTTGAGCTTTTGCTTGAAAGAGGTAAAGCAAATGGCACTGAAGACCTTGAAATAGTACGGGGCGAGCGCTTAAAGCAGCTTGAGCCGAATATTTCAGACAGCGCCGTCTGCGCACTTTGGGCTCCGACGGGCGCTATAATATGCCCCTATGAGCTCGCGCTTGCGGCAATGGGCAACGCTATGGATAACGGCGCAGAGCTTGAAACGGATTTTGAGGTATCTAAGATAAAGAGCGAGCAAGGAGCGTATATGCTTTGCAGTAATGACGGCAGAGAGATATGCGCAAAATTTGTGGTAAACGCGGCAGGGCTCTATTCCGATAAGGTAGCGCAGATGATAGGCGATAGGAGCTTTAAGGTACATCCGAGAAAAGGCGAATACATCCTTTTGGACAAAAAATGCGGTAATCTTGCACGCCATACCATATTCCGTACGCCATCGAAGATGGGCAAGGGCATACTTGTAACGCCGACCGTGGACGGAAATCTTCTTCTCGGCCCGACGTCGGTGGATACGGAGGATAAAAGCGATAAGGATACCACGGCGCAGGGCTTTGCAAGGATAATCAAGGAAGCGGCGGAAAATATCAAAGGTATTCCTTTTAATAAGACGATAACCTCATTTTGCGGTCTTCGCGCAGTTGGCGACACAGGTGATTTTATAATAAACTCACCGAAAGAGCGCTTTATAAACGCGGCAGGCATTGAATCTCCGGGACTTTCGGCATCGCCTGCTATTGCAAAGCTCGTTTGCCAAATGCTATGGGAGCAGGGGCTTGACCTTGCGGAAAAAAGCGATTTTATCAAGTGCCGTGCGCCGATGCACGCATTCCGAGAGGCAAGCATCGAGGAGAAAAACGAAATTATAAAAAAGGATAGAAGCTTTGGTAAAATCGTATGCCGATGCGAGGGTATAACTGAGGGAGAAATTTTGCAGGCTATACGCACAAATCCTAAGGCAAGAGATATGGACGGCGTGAAGCGGCGTACAAGAGCGCAGATGGGCCGCTGTCAGGGCGGATTTTGCTCTCCGTATATTGCGGAGCTTATTGCAAAGGAGCTTGACATACCTTATGAAAAGGTGACGAAATCGGGGAAAGGCTCATACATATTAACGGGTAAGACGAAGGGGGAATGATTATGCGAGAGCTTGTTGTGATCGGCGGCGGTCCTGCGGGAATGAGCGCGGCGATAGCGGCGTATGAAAGCGGAATAAGAGATATTTTAATTATTGAGCGCGAGGAGAGCCTTGGCGGTATTCTTCGGCAGTGTATCCATAACGGCTTTGGCTTGCATAAATTCGGCGAGGAGCTGACAGGACCCGAATATGCGTACAGATACGAGCAAAAGGTGCACGAGTACGGAATCGAATATAAGCTGTCCACGACGGTGATCGATATTACCGAGGACAAGGTCATAACGGCGACGAATGCAAGCGACGGAATTTTCATGGTTGAGGCAAAGGCTGTTGTGCTTGCCATGGGCTGCAGGGAGCGCAGTAAAGGCGCGCTGAATATCGCAGGCGCTCGCCCGTCGGGTATTTACAGCGCAGGAACGGCGCAAAAATACGTTAACATAAAGGGCTATATGCTGGGTAAAAGCGTTGTCATTTTGGGCTCGGGCGATATAGGTCTTATCATGGCACGCAGAATGACTGTTGAGGGTGCTCACGTCAAGGCTGTTTGCGAGCTTATGCCCTATTCAGGCGGTCTTGCAAGGAATATTCATCAGTGCCTGGACGACTTCGATATACCGCTTAAGCTCAGTCATACTGTAGTACAGCTCCATGGAAAGGAGCGCTTAACCGGTGTAACTATAGCGAAAGTGGACGACGAACGAAAACCGATTGAAGAGACGAAGGAATTTATCGAATGCGATACCTTGCTTTTATCTGTTGGGCTTATACCTGAAAACGAGCTGTCGGAGAAGGCGTCGGTGAAGCTTGACGGCATAACGGGCGGCGCTCAGGTGGATCAAAACAGGGAAACCTCCGTTGACGGCATATTCGCTTGCGGCAATGTGCTCCATGTTCACGACCTTGTGGATTACGTTTCCGACGAAGCGGAGATAGCGGGCAGGAGCGCGGCAAGCTATATCAAGGGTGAGCTTGCGAAAAAGGCGGAAATAAAAATTACAAGAGACGAAAAAATACGTTATACGGTGCCGCAATATATTACGGATGAAGCTGATGTTTATTTTCGGACTGCCGATGTATATAAAAACGTAACGTTGACGGTTTATAAGGACGGCAAGGCTGTTTACAGCAAGAAAAAGCTGAAAACAGCTCCCGGAGAGATGGAGAAAATACACCTTGACAAAAGCGTGATAGAGGGCGCTGAAAAAATTCACATAGGATTGGAGTGCAGACAATGAAAAAGGAGCTTACCTGCATCGTGTGTCCTCTGGGGTGCAGTCTGACGGCGGAGATGGAGCATGGCAAGGTGCTGTCCGTTGTGGGCAACACTTGCCCCAAAGGCGCAAAATATGCACAAACGGAGTGCGTATCGCCGCAAAGAACGGTAACGTCAACGGTACGATGCACAAACGGCGCAATGCTTCCCGTGAAAACGGACAGGGAAATACCGAAAGAAAAAATTATGGAATGTATGAAAATAATAAATAATTGCATTGCCCACTTGCCAATTTCCGTCGGAGATGTTATAATAAAAGACGTATTAGGAAGCAATATAGTTGCAACTGCCAATATGAAATGAGCGGAGGTAAAAATGGCTGAAAAAAAGCTTTCATATCCCGTTATAGCGGCTGTAAGAGCTGATGAAGAGCTTGAAAACGCGCTGAATTCCAAGGTGAAGATAATTTTTGATCTCAATCCCGACCTTATGACCGTTGAAGAAAAGGTGAAAAAGGCTCACGGAGCGAGAAAAAGATTTTTTATCCATATTGACCTTGCAAACGGTATCGGTAAGGATAAAAGCGGAATACTTTTTGCCAAAAAAGCAGGCGTTGACGGAATAATCAGCACGCGAGTCAATATTGTAAAGCTTGCCAAGGAAGCGGGAATGTTTACGGTGCAGAGATTTTTCATCGTTGACTCCCATTCAATTACCACAACGGCGGAGGCAGTAAAAGCGGCAAAGCCCGATATGATCGAGATAATGCCGGGCATCGTAACCAAGGTGGTTCGTGCACTAAAGGATCAAATGGATGTCCCCATAATTTCAGGAGGACTTATTGAAACGGAGCAGGAGCTTGAACAAATGCTGGAAAGCGGTGCGGCGGCAGTATCAACAGGTAAAAAAGAGCTGTGGGACAGGTAGAGAGGTGCGTTAAAATGGGCGATTTAAAAGAAAAAAGACTGTTTTTATTGGATATGGACGGAACGATATACATTGATAACGAGCTTTTTGACGGAACGCTTGATCTTTTGGATTATGTAAAAAAGGTCGGCGGACGGTATATGTTTTTGACAAATAATTCGTCAAAAAGTGTGGAAAAGTATATTGAAAAGCTTGCGTCCCTCGGCATAGAGAGCACGGCGGATGACTTTTTGACATCCACAAACGCGACCGTATTTTATTTGCAAAAGAAAAATTACAAAAAGATATACGCCTTTGGTACGCAATCGTTCAAAAAACAGCTTGCCGATGCAAATTTACCCATAACCGATAAGCTTGAGGACGGTATCGACTGCCTTTGCATGGGCTTTGATACGGAGCTTACCTTCCAAAAGCTTGAGGATGCGTGCATACTTTTGGGCCGCGGAGTTGATTATATCGCAACGAATCCCGATTACGTTTGCCCCACGTGGTACGGCTATGTACCCGATTGCGGCTCCGTCAGCGACATGCTGTATAACGCAACGAAGCGCCGTCCGTATTTCATCGGAAAGCCTCAGCCCGATATGGTAAACATGGCTGTTGAAAAAACGGGCTTTACAAAGGAGCAAGCCGTAATGATGGGCGACAGGCTTTACACGGATATCGCCTGCGGCGTAAATGCAGGCATAAGCACTATATTTGTGCTCAGTGGTGAAGGCACGATGGAAGACGTTGCAAAAAACGAAGCAAAGCCCCAATTTATCTTCAATAATATAAAAGAAGTATACAAAACCTTATGCGAATAAAAGTGTTCTACTGTAGAACAGCAAAAACGCGTTATTTTGGACATTGTTAAGCCAATAGAGAACGGTACCGAAGACACCAGCGTAATATAAACAGCTCCGATAAAATTTGTCGGGGCTGTTTTCGCTTTTATGCGGTGAAAATCGTTGACAAAAAGAATAAAAACATGATATAATATATTAGATAATGCATTTTTGAAAGGAGGAATAATCGTGGCAGGGTATTTGCTGCTTGTTGCCGTTGTAATTTTTGCTTGCGTACTGCTTAACAAGGTAACGAGCAAGCTTGGCGTACCGATGCTTTTGGCGTTCATACTTTTGGGAATGCTTTTCGGTTCGGACGGACTTTTCAAGATACCCTTTGATAATTATTCCTTTGCCGAGCATATATGCTCCATAGCGCTTATTTTTATCATGTTTTACGGCGGATTCGGTACTAATTGGAAGCAAGCGCGCCCCGTTGCGGCAAAATCTATCTTGCTTTCAACTGTTGGCGTTATTATTACAGCGGGACTTGTGGGACTTTTTTGCCATTTCGTAATGAAGATCGAGCTTTTGGAGAGTTTTCTTATCGGCTCGGTGATCGGCTCAACCGATGCGGCGTCCGTTTTCTCGATTTTGCGTTCAAAGCGCCTTAATTTAAGGTATAACACGGCGTCATTGCTTGAGGTCGAAAGCGGTAGCAACGACCCGTGCTCCTATATGCTGACGGCGATATTTATTGCAATTATCGGCGGAAAGGCAAGCGGATTTGGGCTTGCGTATATGATATTTTCACAGATAGCATACGGACTTTTGGGCGGTGTTATAATCTCGATTATTGCCGTGATGATCATGAAAAGATTCCGTTTCAGCACGGCGGGCTTTGACATGGTTTTTGTCGTAGGCGTAGCAGTTATCGCATACGCAGCGCCGACGGTTATCGGCGGAAACGGATATTTGAGCGCGTACATCGTTGGTATCGTGCTGGGCAATACGGAGATCATAAACAAAAAGACGCTTGTAAACTTTTTTGACGGTATTACGGGGCTTATGCAGATGCTCATTTTCTTCCTTTTGGGACTGCTCTCCTTCCCGTCGCAAATGTTGCTCGTCATCGTTCCTGCACTTTTAATTGCCGTTTTTCTTACTCTTGTGGCAAGACCTATTGCAGTTTCAGCCATACTTTTGCCCTTTAAAAGCAAGCTGTCGCAGATAGCCGTCGTATCGTGGGCAGGCTTTCGCGGCGCGGCGTCCATAGTTTTCGCCATAATGGCTGTCATGTCCGTGCAGGCAGAAAACGACATATTCCATATCATATTTTTCATCGTTTTGTTTTCTATATCTATCCAAGGCTCGCTTTTGCCGTTTGTTTCGAAAAAATGCGGCATGATCGACGAAAACGAAGACGTTATGAAGACCTTCTCAGACTACAGCGACCAAGT
>SVND01000053.1 GCA_015067075.1 Oscillospiraceae bacterium | reverse complement strand
GTTCCCATTATATCTTTGGTACTTTGTCAAGGTAGTATTGTAAACTTTTCGACCTTCGAAAACTTTACAATCTCCACCTTGACAACTCTCTCCGAAAAACTGTCACCCATCATTGACAATTCAACAAAAATTGAGAGAAAAAAGTTGATTTTCTCTTGACAAAAGAATATTTGAGAGTTATAATAACAAAAAAAGCAATGAAAAGGAAAGTAACCGCTGAAAAGCATCCAGAGAGAAAACGGATCTGCTGAAACCGTTTTTATGCATATCTTCGGTGAAGACCGCCTTGGAGCAGCCGTGTCAAATGCATGGACGTTTTCCGCGTTAAGGAGTAAAGCCGGCGACTTTGTCGCAATTAGGGTGGAACCGTGGAGCAATTATGCCTCATCCCTTGTGGGATGGGGCTTTTTTATTTTAAAAATGTAATATATTTTCGGAGGAAAAATAAATGATCACTTTAACATTGAAAGACGGCTCAAAAAAAGAATTTGAAAACCCCGTCTCCGCGTACGATGCTGCTGCATCTATTTCTCAGGGACTTGCACGCGTAGCACTTGCCGCACAGATCGACGGCGAGGTTTGCGATCTGCGCCACATCATTGATAAGGATTGTCAGCTTGCTGTTCTTACCTTTGACGATGCGGAAGGAAAGCGAGCATACCGTCATACTGCATCCCATATTCTTGCTCAGGCTGTAAAGCGCCTTTATCCCGAAGCAAAGCTTGCCATCGGTCCTGCAATCGACAACGGTTTTTACTATGATTTCGATTCAGAGACGGTTTTCTCACCCGAGGTATTGGAAAAGCTTGAAACTGAAATGAACAAGATAATTAAAGAGGATCTGCCCATCACTCGCTTTACACTTCCCAGAGACGAAGCTATCGCGCTCATGAAAGAGAAAAACGAACCTTATAAGGTGGAGCTTATTGAGGATCTCCCCGAGGATTCCGAGCTTTCCTTCTACTCACAGGGCGAATTTACAGACCTTTGCGCAGGACCGCACCTTGCCTCAACAGGTAAGATCAAGGCGATAAAGCTTACTTCCAGCGCAGGCGCATATTGGCGCGGAAGCGAAAAGAACAAGATGCTTCGCCGTATTTACGGTACAGCTTTCCCGAAGGCTGCAGAGCTTAACGAATATCTTGAAGCTGTTGAAGAAGCTAAAAAGCGCGATCACAACAAGCTCGGAAGAGAGCTTGAGCTGTTCACAACGGTTGACTACATCGGACAGGGTCTTCCCATACTCATGCCAAAGGGCGCAAGAGTTATTCAGCTTCTCCGCCGCTTTGTTGAAGATGAAGAGCAGAAGAGAGGCTACCTTCTCACAATGACTCCCCTCATGGCTAAGAGCGACCTTTATAAAATTTCAGGTCACTGGCAGCATTACCGTGACGGTATGTTTGTTCTGGGTGATCCCGACGATGAAAAGAACGAGGTCTTTGCACTTCGTCCCATGACTTGTCCGTTCCAGTTCCAGGCTTACCTTGCAAAGACAAGAAGCTACCGTGATCTTCCCCTTCGTTATAACGAAACGTCAACTCTTTTCCGTAACGAAGCATCAGGTGAAATGCACGGTCTTATACGTGTCCGTCAGTTTACTATTTCTGAAGGCCACCTTGCTTGCCGTCCCGATCAGGTAGAGGATGAATTCCGCGGATGCCTTGACCTTGCTAAGTTCATGCTTGAAACAGTTGGACTTGCAGAGGATGTTTCCTACCGTTTCTCCAAGTGGGATGAAAACGACAAGGAAAAGTATATCGGCGATAAGGAAAGCTGGGAGCGCACACAGGACATGATGCGCAACATTCTTGACGATATCGGTCTTGATTATACAGAAGCGGACGGCGAAGCTGCTTTCTACGGTCCTAAGCTCGACATTCAGATCAAAAACGTACATGGCAAGGAAGATACGCTTATAACAATTCAGATCGACTTCCAGCTTGCTGAACGCTTTGGTATGACTTATATCGATTCTGACGGTGAAAAGAAGCATCCTGTTGTTATCCACCGCACAAGCCTTGGTTGCTACGAGCGCACACTTGCTTTGCTTATTGAAAAGTATGCAGGTGCATTCCCACTTTGGCTTGCTCCCACACAGCTTGTCGTCATGCCCATTTCTGAGGCACAGGACGATTATGCACGCAGTATAGCTGATAAGCTTACAGCTCTCGGCTTCCGTACGGAGCTTGACAACCGCAACGAAAAGATTGGCTTCCGTATTCGTGAAGCACAGGTACAGAAGGTTCCTTATATGATCGTCGTCGGCGATAAGGAACGCGAAGCGGGCACAGTTTCCCTCCGTACGCGTAAAGGCGGCGCAAGTGAAACGCTCAGCCTTGATGATGCAATTGCGCTTCTCTGTGAAGAACGCGATACAAAAGCTATAAAATAAGTATATAGAAATAGCAGGCGCGGAAAGAAAAAGCTTTCCGCGCTTTTTATAATGTAAATATATATTGTAATTTTAACGCAAAGATGGTATAATAAAAAAGATATTGCGAAAAAAATAAAAAAATTTTTATTTAGCCGTGCAACCAAACCGAAAAAAAGTTGTCTATATAGGTGAAGGGCAATTACGGCAGACGGGAGGAGCCTTGGAAGACATCCGCATAATTGAATTGTTTTGGCGGCGTGATGAATCGGCGATAGCCGAAGCTTCCGCCAAATACAACGGCTATTGTATGCAGATCGCCATGAATATTCTGGCGAGTGTACAGGATAGCGAGGAATGCGTAAACGACGCATATCTTGCGGCTTGGAATTCAATACCGCCCAACAGCCCAGATAAATTGTCCGTATATTTAGGAAAGCTGACTCGTAATTTATCGTTAAACCGCTATAAAGCGCAAAACGCAACAAAGCGCGGCGGCGGAGAGTTTGCTGTTTCGCTGGACGAGCTTGATGAATGTATAGCAGATGCCAAAATCGAGCAGGAGGAGCTTGGAGAGCTCATAAGTGATTTTCTTTACACCCAGCCGAAGCAGACAAGACAGGTATTTGTCAGAAGATATTTTTACAGCGACAGCATCTCGGATATTACAAAGCGATTTGAAATGAGTGAGAGCAAGGTGAAATCCATGCTCCACCGCACAAGACAGGGCCTGCGTAAATATCTTGAGGAGCAAGGAGTCAGCATATAAGGAAGGGTTTGGTTTGAACGATGAAAAATGACCTGCCTGCACGTGCTATGTCACATATCGATGATGCCCTTATAGAAGAAGCATCTTTCGAAAAGGTGCAAGTGAGTCGGACGGCTTTTACGCGTAAGATGCTGATAAGGTTTGGCAGTCTTGCGGCGTGTGCAGTTATAGCTGTCGGAATATTTTTTATGTCGCGCATGAACGGTTCACAGGTCCTGCTTTGCGGAGAAGCTTTGACTGAAGATCAGCCCATAGCGGTGAATGCGCCGCGCACAATTGCGTATGAGCTTGATGTAACGCAGCAGATGAACATTGTGCTTGATCTTGAATTCAAAGGCAATACATCGTTGAGAGCGGAAAATGCGCAAATGACCGTTTTAAATGAAAACGGTGAACAGCTTTTCAGTGGTATACAATATACCGCAAAGGGAGCAGTTTTGATAAAGCTTGAAGCTATGCAGTCAGAATGCTCCATTGTAACCGACAGAGGTTACGATATAGTGCTGAAGCTTGACGGACAGTCACAGCTTTGGACTATAACTAAAGTCAGCCAAAAATAAAATTTTTATAAAACAAGGAGACAAAAACAAATGAAAAAACTTTTAGCACTCACACTCGCATTCCTTATGCTCTTCGCACTCGTTGCTTGCAACAATAGCGAACAGGGCGAAGACGAAACAACACCCACACCCACAGAAGCACCTGTTGAACTTGCTTACAAGAGCGCTGTAGAGCTTCTTGAGCAGATCAAGAACGGCTACAATGCAACGGCAACAGAAGAGACAATGCTTTACGTTTGCGGCGGTAACATGAACAACTTCGAAACAACAAATCCCGAAGGTCCCGCAAAGTTCGTAGCACTTGAAGATGCTGATTACGATGCAAACCTTGGCTATCCTGTAGCTGACGTTGCAAAGCAGGACGATGCTGCTTCTATGTACAACATGATGAACACAAACGTTTTCAACTGCTATGCTGTTCACTTTGTAAACAGTGCCGACGTTGACGCTATGGCAAACACACTCAAGGACAACATCAACGCAAGACAGTGGGTCTGCGGCGCTCCCGAGAAGCTGGTTATCGTTAAGGTTCCCGGTGACTACCTTGTAGTTGTTTGGGGTGCTGTTGAATTCGGCGGTATCGTTGATCCGTTCGTAGCAAGCATTGCAAATACTATTGAAGGTGCAACAACACTCGTTGAGCATTCTTTCGCTCAGTAATTGTATTACTTACAAAAAAGGCTGTTGCCATAAACGGCAACAGCCTTTATTAAAAGACAGATTAGGAGAAAGTCGTAATGCTGTTTTCAAGTTTAACATTCCTTTATCTATTTATTGCCGCGATAATCATACTTTACTTTGCAGTCCCGTTTAAAGCGAAAAACGCAGTTCTTTTGGTTTTCAGCTTGTTTTTCTATGCTTGGGGCGGAGTAAAATATGCACTGCTGATGGTGCTTGCAATAACTCTCGGATATGTTTTCGGCTTGCTTATCGAAAAATACCGAGGAAAGCCGATAGCAAAGGTGTTTACAGGCGTAGCAGTTGCATGCATAATATCGTTTATGCTGTACTTTAAGTATACAGATTTCTTTATTGAAAACTTCAACGCTATTACGGGGCTTTCAATTCCACTGCTTAAAATAGTTCTTCCCATCGGTATCAGCTTCTATACATTCCAGATAATCAGCTACGTTATAGACGTTTATCGCGGAGAAAAAGCGCAGAAAAACCCCATAAATCTTGCGGCATACATTGCCATGTTTCCTCAGCTTATTGCAGGTCCTATCGTCAGATACAGCGACGTTGCCCGTGAGCTTGAGCACCGTACACACAGCATTACGAAAGCGGCAGAGGGTGTACGCAGATTTATCATAGGTCTTTCCAAAAAGGTGCTTATTGCAAACTCAATGTATGACCTTAGCGAGATAATTTATGCTGCGGAAGAAAAGACCGTTTTGTTTTATTGGATGTACGGCATTTCCATCGCGCTTTATATTTATTTCGACTTTTCCGGCTACAGCGATATGGCGATAGGTCTGGGAAAAATATTTGGCTTCAATTTCCTCGAAAACTTCAATTATCCCTTTATTTCGAAGAGTGCAACGGAATTCTGGCGCCGCTGGCATATGTCATTGGGCTCATGGTTCCGCGATTATCTCTATATTCCCCTCGGCGGAAACCGTGTACCGAAGTGGCGTTGGCTGCTTAACATCTTTGCGGTATGGATGTTTACGGGCTTTTGGCACGGTGCGGCATGGAATTTCATTATCTGGGGACTTTTCTTCGGAATTTTACTTGTAATAGAAAAGTTCTGGCTTCTCAAGTATCTTGAAAAGAGCAAATTTATCAGCAGAATTTATATCCTGCTTGCAGTTATAACCAGCTTTATCGTGTTCCAGATACCGTCGCTGGGCGAGGCATTCACATACATCGGCGGACTTTTCGGCGCAGGCGGAATTCCCTTCGCTTCTGCGGAAACGCTGTATTATCTGAGAAGCTACGCCGTCTTATTGATAGCCGCGTTGGTCGGATCTACACCGCTTATAAAGAAGCTGGCTACAAGATTTTCCACATCGGAAAAATTCGGCAAGATTGCAAATATTGTCGAGCCCGTAATGCTTGTTGTTTTGTTTGCGGTTGTTACGGCGTTTTTGGTAGACTCTTCGTCCAACCCGTTCTTGTATTTCAGATTTTGATGGGAGGTAAAGTGAAATGAGTACGAAAATTAAAAATTTTGTCGTTTGCGCTACAATAGCGATAATTGTATTTGGCTTTGCGCTTATGTTTCTCTTTATGCCCAAGGCAGAGTTTCTTGACAGCGAGCGCCGTGCTCCCGCAAAATTTCCGCCGATCAATGCTGAATCAATAATGAAGGACGGACTTGAATACGGCGACAGCTTTATGAAAAAGTTCGACGATGGATACATTCCCGACAATTTCCCCTTCCGCGAGGCGTTTCGCCAGCTGAAGGCATGGGTCGGCGCGAATGTATTTATGCAAAAGGATAAAGAAGGCGTATACGTTGTTGACGGTATCGCCGCGGAGATGCAGGAAACAATAGACGAGGGCTCTATTGCCCATGCGGCAGACCGCATCACGTTTATCTATGAAAACTATCTCAAGGATAAGGGCATAACACCCTATATATCCATTATCCCCGACAAGGGCTATTGGCTCTCCGCTGAAAACGGATATCCCTCCATGGATTACGACGAATTTATATCCAAAATGCTGGCAGGTGTTGAATTTGCCGAGTATATTGATATAAAAGACAGCCTCAAAGCAAGTGACTTCTATAAATCTGACACACATTGGAATCAGGAGCATCTTGTTGATATTGCAAAGCTTCTCGTCGACGGTATGGGCGGAAACCACGACAGCGTCTACACGAAAAATCAGCTTGATAAGCCCTTTTACGGCGTTTATGCAGGCCGTGCACCCAAGCCTTTAGCGGCTGAGACAATAACTTATTATACAAACGAGAACATGGAAAACGTGACTGTTTTCGATTTCGAGAAAAACAGACCGGGCGCAATTTACGATATGGAAAAGGCGGCAGGTAAGGATGCCTACGATATGTTCCTCGGCGGAGAAATATCAAAGCTTTCCATTGAAAATCCCAATGCGAAAACAGATAAGGAGCTTGTTATTTTCCGAGATTCCTACGGCAGAAGCATAATTCCGCTTTTGATCGACGATTATGCGAAGATAACCGTTATTGATATCCGTTATCAGGTTCCGCAGATACTTCTTATGAACGTGGAGCTTGAAAACGCGGACGTACTGTTCCTTTACAGCACGCTTATCCTCAACAACAGCAGTGAGCTGAAATAATTGTATAATTAAACGTCACATTACATAAGCGGTGTGACGTTTTTGCTTTGATTGAGTGTTAAACGTGAAAAAAATAAGATTAAAATGAACGATTTCATGGACAAAATCAACAAACAAGCACAATATTCATATGATTTTTTTGCGTTTATCAATGTTTTGTTGACAGCTTGCGTGTAACTGTGATATAATCAATTCAGAAAACAGGTCTTTTTTTCTACATAACTTTCATACCTCGTTTTTCGTGTGAAGCGATGCTTTGCACGGCAAGCTCCGAGTAAGTTTTCTCCTACTTGCTCGGAGCTTGCTTTTATAAACAGTTTAATTTGTGGCAAAATTCCGCTTTCATGTATTTTTTTGTCGTAGGTATTGATTTTTATATTTTATTAGTGTAAAATAATTGTAATATTTAAAAGGAGAAAACTATGGACGAGGTAAAAAAGCCGAAAAAGCCCATAATATTTTATTATGGCATCGTTTTGATAATTTTACTGTTATTTAATCTTTTTGCAATGCCGTCGCTGATGTCGCGCCAGATAAAGCAGGTGGACTACGGCACGTTTATGGCTATGACGGAGCAGGGTGATGTGGGACTTGTGGAGGTGCAGGAAAACCAGATAGTTTTTACTGACAAAGCCGAAAAGCAGATATATAAAACAGGTATAATGGATGACCCCGAGCTTACCCAGCGACTTTATGATTGCGGAGCGAAATTCAGCAAGGATATAGTCGAGGAAGCGTCACCCATCATTAGCTTTATTGTGTCGTGGATATTGCCTCTCGTTATTTTCTTTGCCCTCGGTCAATTCCTTTCGAAAAAGATGATGAACAAGGCGGGCGGAGCCAACTCCATGATGTTCAACATGGGTAAAAGCAATGCCAAAATATACGTTAAATCCTCTGACGGTATTAAATTTTCCGATGTGGCGGGCGAGGATGAGGCGAAGGAGAGCCTTCGCGAGATAGTTGATTATCTGCATGACCCGAAAAAATACGAGCAGATCGGCGCGTCTATGCCGAAGGGAATTTTGCTTGTAGGTCCTCCGGGAACAGGTAAAACGATGCTTGCAAAGGCTGTTGCAGGCGAATCAAACGTACCGTTTTTCTCAATGTCGGGCTCGGAATTTGTGGAAATGTTCGTCGGTATGGGAGCATCAAAGGTGCGTGATCTTTTTAAGCAGGCTAAAGAAAAGTCGCCTTGTATAGTATTTATCGACGAAATAGATGCTATCGGCCAAAAGCGCGACGGCAGAATAGGCGGCAACGATGAGAGAGAGCAAACGCTCAATCAGCTTCTTACGGAAATGGACGGATTTGAGGGGAATACAGGTGTTATTATCCTTGCCGCAACGAACAGACCTGAAACCCTTGACCCTGCGCTTACACGTCCCGGAAGATTTGACCGCCGTGTTCCCGTTGAGCTGCCTGACCTTAAGGGCAGAGAAGAGATACTTCGTGTACACGCAAAAAAGATAAAAACAGACGTTGGCATTGATTATACGCGTATTGCCCGTATGGCGTCGGGTGCATCAGGAGCAGAGCTTGCGAATATAGTTAATGAGGCGGCGCTACGCGCGGTGCGTGACAACAGAAAATTTGCAACGCAAGCTGACCTTGAGGAAAGCATTGAGGTAGTTATAGCGGGATATCAAAAGAAAAACGCTATTTTGACCGATAAAGAAAAGCTTATCGTGGCTTATCACGAGATAGGTCATGCGCTCGTAGCGGCAAAGCAGTCGAATTCTGCTCCCGTTCAGAAGATAACCATCGTTCCTCGCACATCGGGCGCGCTGGGCTACACCATGCAGGTGGAAGAGGGCAACCATTATCTTATGAGCCGCGAGGAGATTGAAAATAAGATAGCTACCTACACGGGCGGAAGAGCGGCGGAGCAGCTTGTTTTCAACTCCGTTACAACAGGTGCTTCAAACGATATTGAGCAGGCAACGAAGCTTGCAAGAGCTATGATAACACGCTTTGGTATGAGTGATGAATTCGGCATGGTTGCCCTTGAAGCTGTTACAAATCAATACCTTGGCGGCGATTCGACACTTGCCTGCTCGGCTGAAACGCAAACGGAAATCGACCGTCAGGTGATCGCACTCATCAAAAAGCAAAATGAAAAGGCAATGAAAATACTTGTGGAAAACCGCGCAAAGCTTGACGAGCTTGCAAAGTTTCTTTATGAAAGAGAAACTATTACAGGCGAAGAATTTATGGAAATACTTAATACGTGAGGGTGAAAATATGCTTGAGCTTAAATGCATAGTAAAGCATTATCCAATTGGCGGTTCAGTTGTCGAAGCGCTTAAAGGGATAGATCTGCAATTCAGAAAAAGTGAATTTGTGTCGATTCTCGGTCCGTCGGGATGCGGAAAAACGACGATGCTTAACATTATAGGCGGTCTGGATCAGTATACGAAGGGTGACCTTGTGATAAATGGGAAATCGACGAAGGATTTCAATGACAGAGATTGGGATGCATACCGCAACCATTCTGTAGGTTTCGTATTCCAAAGCTATAACCTTATTCCCCACCAATCTGTACTGCAAAACGTGGAGATCGCACTCAGCCTTTCGGGCGTACCGAAGGCGGAGCGCAGAAAACGGGCAAAGCAGGCGCTTGAGCAGGTGGGACTTGGCACACAGCTCAATAAAAAGCCGGGCGAAATGTCTGGCGGTCAGATGCAACGTGTAGCCATAGCGC
Source organism: Oscillospiraceae bacterium (assembly GCA_015067075.1). Lineage (GTDB taxonomy): Bacteria > Bacillota > Clostridia > Oscillospirales > SIG530 > SIG530. The sequence continues at coordinate 4,195 of SVND01000053.1, read as the reverse complement.
GAGCCATAGTCAATGATCCCGATATAATTCTTGCCGACGAGCCGACAGGCGCTCTTGACAGCGAAACGAGCGTTCAAGTCATGGATATACTCAAGGAGCTGTCAAAGGACCGCCTTGTGGTCATGGTAACGCATAACCCGGAGCTTGCGGAAAAATATTCCACGCGTATCGTGCGTATGCTGGACGGTGTTATCACGAGTGACTCTGCGCCGATGACGAAGCAGGAGCTTGAAAAAGAGCTGATGCAGGAAAAGGCGACAACAAAAAATAAAAAAGAAAAAAAGCCGTCCATGTCCTTTGCCACATCCTTTGGCCTTTCCCTGAAAAACCTTTTCACTAAAAAAGGACGCACTGCACTTACGGCCTTCGCTGGAAGCATCGGTATAATAGGTATTGCGCTTATTTTTGCCGTTTCCCAGGGCATGACAATGTATATCGACGCGGTGCAGGAGGATACGCTTTCCTCTTACCCCCTTATTCTTGAAGCAAAGCACGTTGACCTCGGCACGCTTATGGAAACGTTTTTGAACGCGGCAAAGTCTGACGATGCGCATGAGCTTGATGCCGTTTATCAAAAGCCTGTTGTGTATGACCTTGTAAACGCAATGAACAATATTGATGCCAAGGAAAATGATCTTCGTTCCTTTAAGGCTTTTCTCGAAAGAGAAAAAGCTGACGAGGAAAGTGAAACGAGACTTAACGAGGCTGTCAGCGGCATACAGTACACATACGATACAGACCTTATCATTTATACAAAGAGCGTTGACGGTAAAATAATTTTATCGGATATGCAAAAGCTTATGCAGGATCTGCTTGCGAAATATTTTGGCGCATCAATGTCTGATATGGCATCCATGTCTTCTGCATCGCCTATGTCGTCGATGATGAGCACGGGAAATTCAGGCGCGCGAGTCTGGCAGGAGATGATACCGGGCGATAACGGAAGGCTCGTGAGCGAGCTTTTGGAAAAGCAATACGATCTTGTCTACGGCTCGTGGCCTACAGAGTACAACGAGATAGTTCTCGTTCTGGATTCCAATAACGAGCTCGGCGATATGTCGCTTTATGCCCTGGGTCTTACGTCGGCGGAAGAGATGGACGCTATCGCTGATGCGGCATTCAATAAAAAATCAATAGAGTTTGAGCGCAAAAGCTGGAGCTATGAGCAGATATGCGATATGGAATTTCGCACGGTGCTCAGCTCGGATTGTTATACTTTAGACGAAAAAACAGGCACGTATACCGATCTGCGTGAAACGACTGCGGGCGTGAAATACCTTTACGATAACGGCTTAAAGCTCAAGGTTTCGGGCATTATAAAGCCGAATGAAACGGCAGTTTCAACCGTTTTGACAGGCTCTATCGGATATACAAGCAAGCTTACGGAATATATAATTGAAAATACGAAAAATTCAGACGCCTTGAATGCTCAGCTTGACGATCCGACAACTGACATTTTTACGGCTTTACCCTTCAGGGAGAGTGTGGAAAATATTTCGGCTGAGGCAAAGCAGCAAGCCTTTAAGGAATATATTGCCGCCGCTGACACGCAGGGAAAGGCTGATGCCTATGTGAAAATTATGTCTATTCCCACCGAGCAGCAGATAAACGAGTCTCTTGCCATGATGATGGGTAATCTTACAAATGAGGATATCCGAGCGAATATGATTGCGGCGCTGTCAGCACAAACGGGCATGGCGTCGGAACAGATCGAAAGCTATATTTCAGCTATGAGCGACGAAGAGCTTAAGGAAATGTTTACGGAAATGGCAACGGAACAGATAAAGGCGCAGTATGCCGCAGGTGTAAAGCAGCAAATGAGCACAATGACGGCTGATCAGCTTGCAATGGCGCTTGATATGGCGATAGATGCGTATACTGCGGAGCAATGCGCTTTGTATCACGACTCTGTGCTTGAGTTTTCCGATTCTGATTATGAAACTAACTTGCGAGCTTTAGGATATGTTGATATTGACGAGCCGTCATCAATCAATATTTACGCGGCGAGCTTTGCGGAAAAAGACCTTATAGAAGAAGCCATAGCAATGTATAATGAGGACCTTGACGAGCTTGACAGGATAACGTATACTGATTATGTCGGACTTATGATGTCGTCTGTAACGACGATAATCAACGCCATAACGTACGTTCTCGTTGCCTTTGTTGCCGTATCGCTTATCGTTTCCTCCATAATGATAGGTGTTATAACGCTTATATCTGTTCAGGAGAGAACGAAGGAAATAGGTATCCTTCGCGCAATCGGCGCATCGAAGCGAAACGTATCAAGTATGTTTAACGCCGAAACAGTTATAATCGGATTTACGTCGGGACTTTTAGGCGTTGTCATAACGTATCTGCTTTGCATACCCATCAACATGATACTCCATGCACTTACGGGCATTGCAAACCTCAGCGCCTATCTGCCCTTACCCGTAGCTGTTACGCTTGTAATAATAAGCGTTTTGCTTACGCTTATATCGGGTATTATCCCCTCAAGAAGTGCGGCGAAAAAAGATCCTGTAGTTGCACTAAGAACGGAATAAATGAATTGATTTGAAAAAAAGCGGTAAAATCCAATTGCGGATATTATCGCTTTTTTCAATATTATTTTTGTTTTTTTCAGAAAAACTATTGAAAATGTGTTTTACTTGTGATATAATCTTGCGTTGTATAAAAAACTCGGAGGCAATTATGATATATATATTCTTGATCTGTGCCGTTGTTTCATCGGCTTCTATAAGCGTTTTCAGCACGCTGTTCAACCGTAGAAATACTGATAAAAAGCATTTATCGCTTATGTATTCCTTTGTTACGGTGTTCAGCGCTTTTTTAGGTTGGAGCGTCATATATGCTTTTGATTTTTCTTTTGAGCCGAAAGTTTTGATATATTCATTGGGCTACGGTGTTTTTTACGCGATGGCGATATTCGGACTTTTAAATGCGTTTAAAACGGGCTCTGTTGCCCTGACTGCGTTTATAAAACAGCTTTCTTTAGTTTTTGTTTCCTTTTGGGGATTTATTTTCTGGAATACGGCCGTCACAGTCAATATCGGAATTGGTCTTGTGCTTATGGCTACCGCTCTTTTCCTTTGCCTTTTCACCCATGAAAAAGGGGAAAAGATAGAAATAAATTGGAAATGGTGCATTTATGCGCTGATGCTTCTTGCCGGTAATGCAGGATGCTCCATAATTCAGAAATATCAGCAGATGGCTTTTGATAAACAGCATGGAAGCATGCTGATGTGCTTTGCGACAATGTTTTCCTCGGTCATATGCTTGCTTTTAACCGTAAAGGAAGAAAAAAAGGATTGGAAAGCGGCTTTGAAGTCGTCGTGGTTTTGCCCTGTTTTGGGAGGTATGAGCAGCGCCGTATTAAATCTTTTTATCATGCTTTTGCTGGCATCTACGCTTTCTGTCGGTATAACCTTCCCCGTAATTGCAGTTGGCGGTATGATAATAACCATACTTGTATCGGTGGTTGCGTATAAAGAGAAGATAAGTGTTCGCAAATGGATAGGACTCGCCATAGGAACGATGTCCATCGTATTTTTGAACTTGTAAACGGAGGAGACATATGTTCAGAGAGCTTGCGAGAAAAGCAAATCAGCTTTCGGAGAATGAGTGTATTGAAATATTAAAAAATGAGACGCGCGGCGTGCTGTCCGTCTGCGGAGAAAACGGCTATCCTTACGGTACGCCGATGAATCATTTTTACTATGAAAAGGACGGATGCATCTATTTTCATTGCGGTAAGCAAGGACATCGGCTTGATTCGCTGAAGATAAATAATAAGGTGTCGTTTTGCGTGTACGACAAGGGTGAGCGCAAGGCCGGGGAATGGGCTTTTACGGTGAAAAGCGTTGTTGTTTTCGGCAAAGTCGATATAATAGACGATGAAAAGGTTGCTGCAGAAATGGCATCACAGCTTTGCCGTAAATTTACTCAGGATGATGAATATATAAAAAGAGAAATAGCTCTTTATGCGCACAAGACGCTCATTTTAAGGCTTACACCCGAGCATATGTGCGGAAAAAGAGTGAAAGAAGAATAAAAAAAGCGCAGATAATGTTCGGTGGTCGTAAAACAGTAATATTTGAATTTCTTGGAACAGGCATGATTTCGGTCATGCCTGTTCCGCTTTTATCAGTTCATCCACGGGAATGTAGCCAACGAGGTCATATTCGATATGTACCTT
>SVND01000052.1 GCA_015067075.1 Oscillospiraceae bacterium | reverse complement strand
TGAACAAAGCAGGTGCTGCTGCATACCTTAGCGCATCCCGCTACAACAAGCTTTACTTCGACCTTGATCCCGAAAGAGCAGAAGAGCTTGAAGCTCTCACAATTGACGAGCAGATCGAAAAGATGGGCTGGACGCTTGAGCTTGAAAGATGGACATACGCAGAGCTTTACAGCGATAAGTTCGTTCCCACACCGATGCATTACGGTTCCTTCACTCTCACAGACTGGTGGGGCGATATCTTCTTCCGTCCGCAGATAGGTGAGCCTTGGGCAACTATAGCTCAGGAGCTTGCACCTCAGTTTGACGAGCGTATCGCAGAGGTTCTCGAAAGCTAATTTCGACAATCACGTTAGCTAATTTAATAAGCACATTTGCGGCATCCGTTTCGGCGGATGCCGTTTTTTTGTATTTTTCAAATTCCCCCTTGACAAAACGATATCATTATGATATCATTATATTATCAAATTTCAGGAGGAAATAAAAAATGCAAGAAAAAATTCTCTCAAAAAACAAAAACGGTATGCTTGTGATGCTTATGACTATAGCCGTAATGGCTGCCGCTTTGGCAGGCGTTATCTGCGGCGCAATTATCGCCGAAACGGGCGGCTCGCCTTTGCTCGTCATCTGCTCACTCATAGTTTTCTGCGTAGCTTGGCTTCCCCTTTGCGGTCTTCGCGTGCTTAAGCCCCAGGAAGCGCTCGTTCTCACACTTTTCGGAAAATACATAGGCACGCTCAAGGGGGACGGATTTTTCTTCGTCAACCCTTTCTGTACAAGTGTAAACCCTGCCGCAAAAACAAAGCTCAATCAAAGCGGCGACGTAAGTATTCTCAAATCTCCCACGGCATCAAGCATGGACGCCGCTGAGATTGCATCAAAAAAGATCTCCCTCAAGATAATGACGCTCAACAACAGCCGTCAGAAGATAAACGACTGTCTCGGCAATCCCATCGAGATCGGTATCGCCGTCACATGGCGCGTAGTTGATACGGCGAAGGCTGTTTTCAACGTCGATAACTACAAGGAATACCTTTCTCTGCAATGCGACAGCGCGCTTCGCAACATCGTTCGCCTTTACCCCTATGACGTTGCACCCAACGTGGACACAACGGGCGACGGCGTAGCTGACGACGGAAGCCTTCGCGGCTCCAGCGATATCGTTGCATCGCGCATCCGCAACGAAATACAATCCCGTGTGGACGAAGCAGGCATCGAGGTTATTGAAGCGCGCATAACGTATCTTGCATACGCGACGGAGATCGCTGCTGTAATGCTTCAGCGTCAACAGGCTTCAGCCATAATCGACGCAAGAAGAATGATCGTCGACGGCGCTGTCGGCATGGTTGAAATGGCTCTTGAGCGTCTTAACGAAAATAACACAGTCGTGCTGGACGAGGAGCGCAAGGCGGCAATGGTTTCTAACCTTCTCGTGGTACTTTGCGGCAACCGCGATGCTCAGCCCGTAGTAAACTCAGGCAGTCTGTACTAATGGGCGAGAAAAAACAGATACCGCTTCGCCTTTCCGAAAAGCTTTATAACGCCATCGCCGCATGGGCGGAGGACGATTTCCGCTCCGTCAACGGACAGATAGAATATTTGCTTACGGAATGTGTAAGACAGCGGAAGAAAAACGGTAAATACGTTTCAGACGAGCTTGATGTGCCGCCAGAGCTCGACATATAACGTACAGGAGGCTAATATGCTAAGAATAGAACATCTCACAAAGGTCTACGGCGACAAGAAAGCCGTGGACGATCTTTCCCTGCACATTTTACCCGGTGAAATATACGGCTTCATCGGTCATAACGGCGCAGGAAAAACAACTACTATCAAGGCTTGCTGTGGTATTCTACAGTATGATAGTGGTGAAATATACGTCAATAACATGTCAATTAAGGACGATCCGCTTGCCTGCAAGGCGCAAATAGCATATATTCCCGACAATCCCGACCTTTACGATTTCATGTCAGGCATACAGTATCTCAACTTTATTTCCGATATATTCGGCATAAACGCCGAGGCGCGAAAAGCACGCATAAACGAGTATGCTCAGGCTTTTGAGCTCACAAGCGACCTTGCCCAGCCTATCAGCGCTTACTCCCACGGAATGAAGCAAAAGCTTGCCATAATATCAGCGCTTATCCATGAACCGAAGCTCATTATCATGGATGAGCCCTTCGTCGGGCTTGATCCCCTCGCCTCTCACACGCTGAAACAGCTCATGCGAAAGATCTGCGATGCAGGCGGTGCGATATTTTTCTCGACCCACGTTTTAGAGGTTGCAGAAAAGCTTTGCGACAAGGTCGCCATAATCAAGGGCGGCAAACTTATAAAATCAGGCACGATGGAGCAAGTCAAGGGCGATACTTCATTGGAAAACGTCTTTTTGGAGCTGGAGGACGGCAATGTATAAAGCGCTTATTAAAAAACAGCTTTTGGAGATGCTCTCCTTCCTTTTTAAAGACAATAAAAAGCACAAGCGCCGCAGTACAGCTTCCATCGTACTTTTATCGCTGTTGCTTCTCTATTCCTGCGGTACTTTCTTTTTCCTTTTCACCTTGCTTTCCCTCGCCTTTTGTCAACCCCTCGTTTCGGCGGGAAGCGGATGGCTATATTTCGCGCTGATGGGCACTTTAGCTACAGCTTTAGGCGTTATCGGCAGTGTTTTTTCAACCTATTCCACATTATATCGCGCCAAGGATAACGAGCTTTTGCTCTCGCTCCCCTTGCCGCCGCGCGCAATTCTTTTCTCCCGCATGGCAGGTCTGTATCTTTTTTGCCTGTTTTTCGAAGCAATGGTGCTAATACCGACCTTCGCCGTATATTTGGTCCAATATTTCAGCGTTTTCTCGCTCCTTGCCGCTTTGATAACGCTTTTGATAGCGCCGCTGTTTGCGCTAGCCGTATGCTGTATACTCGGCTACCTCATAGCTATCATTGCCGCGCGTCTCGGCTCACGCATTCGCGGCATTGTAACAATGGTCGTTTCACTTTCGTACATTCTTTTATATTTTTTCATTCAGTCAAAAATACAAAACTTTTTCCAAAGCTTTCTTGAAAACAGCGAGGAGCTCAGCGGTACGTTCAAAACGTTCCTTTATCCGTTTTACTGCATGGGACTGGGCTTGCAAGGCGACGCCTTATCCGCACTCATTTTTATCGCCATAACGCTCGCTCTTTTCGGCGCAGTATACATTTTGCTTTCAAAAAGCTTCATTGGCATTATCACATCAAATCGCGGCGATAAAAAGCGCGTTTACAAGGAAAAAAGCTACAAAACAAAAAGCTCCTTTTCCGCGCTTTTACGAAAAGAGCTTCACCGCTTTACCACAAGCCCCGCCTATATGCTCAACGGTGCGCTTGCCTCGATTTTACTTATCATCGCCGCCGTGTTCGTGCTCGTAAAAGGCGACGCTTTGACATCGCTCATCGCACCTATGGCGCAACATTCCGCGCTCATTTGTGCCGCCGCCATTGTACTTCTCTCGTCCATGAACCTGATCACCGCGCCGTCCATTTCCCTTGAAAGTAAAACTCTTTGGCTCCTTCAGTCCTTGCCCGTTTCACCGTGGCAAATACTGAAAGCAAAGCTCGCGCTTCATATCCTGCTTACGGCTGTCCCTGCGCTCATCTGCATTTTTTGCATCGCAATAGCCTTAAAGCTTGACGTACTGTCCATGATCCTGACTATATTGGCTACGACAGTATTTATCGTGCTTTGCGCCGCTTTCGGTCTTATTCTCAATCTCAAGATCCCAAACCTTGAATGGGTAAACGAAACGGCGGCTGTAAAGCAAGGTCTTGCCGTGCTTTTTGCAATGTTCGGCGGCTGGGCAATGAGCTTTTTCCTCATCGGTTTAGGCTTCCTTCTCGTTCCCATCGTCGGACAAACGCCGTTTTTCCTCATCGCTATCGTCATCATCTGCGCCCTGTGCGTCGTATCTTTGACGTGGCTTAAAGCCAAGGGAACAAAAGTATTCATGGAGCTGTAAAGTATAAGCAAAGCCTCTCTTAACGGTGTTAAGAGAGGCTTTATATTGTTTATTTACTTTTTCATTGCTTTTTTCTCTGCGTATACCTTGTAAAACTGCATTGCACCCACAACTACGCCGCCAATGATGAAAAACAGCACGTTAAATGAAGAAAGACTGATCGCCGCTTGAGGCGGATCAAGTGTAAGCGGACCTTGAATTATGGACCAGATAGAGCCGATCATAAGACCTATGATAAAGTACATTGTCTGTGAACGGAACTTTTCAAGCACCAGCTTTATCAGCTTTACGATTACAACTGCGCCGAATATTACGCCTAAACCGAAGCAAGCAAGGGCGGGAACATATTCCAGATTGAAGTGCAAAACTTCCTTTATTGCTGAAATTACAGGTACGTACAAGCCGAAGATCAAAAGGAGCGTAGAGCCCGATATACCCGGAAGCACCATCGCCGATATGGCCATAGCCGCCGATACAAAAAGGCGGATGCACATCAAAACGTCAAGGCTTGACGCATCTATCGCCGTTTCACTTCCCGACGGCGTCAAAAACGATATGCCAACCACGAGGGCGATACCTGCCAAAGCAAAAACGCTATTCCAATACTTACCCTTAAACTGCTGCTTTTCCTCGTAAATTACGACGGGTATAGCAAAAACAATAAATCCGATAAACAGCGAGCTTACAGCGTAGATATGTGTGTGGAACACACGCTCCAAAATAAGCACCGCAAGTATCATCGCCAATATCCAGCCGATACCTATTTTCAAAAGAAACATCCATGAGCTTTTGCGTTTTTCCTTATCACGCGAAAAAATGTTGTTCAGCGACGTTATAAAATCATCGTAAAACCCCATCAAAAACGCAACCGTACCACCTGAAACACCGGGCACGCTGTCCGCCAGAGCCATGCAAAAGCCCTGAATAAACCTTAAAATTATCATTTGAAATTGACCTTTCTTTTATGTTTTTATTTTATATAAGCTCACATATCCTGCTCGCGCAAAAATGTGTTTACGCTCTCGCTTTTAAGAAGTAGAACAGCAGAACAGGCTGAAATTGCAACGGATAAAACTACAAATGACACTATTATTATCGTAAAAAACAGTTCTCCTGCTCCTAAAATCACAGCAGCTTCGAAATCTGCCGAGGTGAGCACAAAGCCGACCGATGCCACATTTAAAACGGCGTACAAGCCATGGAAAATTATCCACAACCACTTTGCCCAGCGGCGTCCTTTATACAGCGCCCACGATAAATATATATCCAAAAAGAGGGATATTATATTAACAAATCCAAGCTGAAAAAGCCTTATGAAAACTATTGAGATTACCCATCTCACCATTTCAGAAGCTATCATTGCGATAACAAGACGTCTGCCGACTAAATATTGCCTGTCGATTCTGTCTTTCATATTTTGAAGCGCTTGCTCGCGCTCTTCCTCGCGCACATCGTCACCCTTGCCGAAATCCAGCTTCATTTCATGCTTGTGCCTTACTGCAGATGCGTTTTTGATCGTATCGGCAAGCTCTTTTGCGCTTGCAAAATACGTTCCGCGATACTGCGACAGCTTATCGAGCGTTTCCCTCTCCTTTTCGCTGTGCGTTTCAAGCTTGTCAATATGTGCCGTTACCGTTTTCCTTATGGCAGAGGGTTCTTTCAAAAGCAGAATTATCTCCTCCAAGGAAAACTGTGCGTTTCTAAGCACCGTTACCGTTTCAAGCGTTTCTATATCCTTTTCGGAAAAATCGTAATATGTTCTGTCGTTTTGCTCCGTCATCGTCGGGGATATTATCCCACGCTCGATGTAATAGCGTACCGTACGCTCAGTAAGCCCCGTCCTGTCGCATACCTGTTTTATTTTCATAAATAACCGCCTTTCGAAGTTTTCTACTGCGATTATACACTCTTACGCAACGTAAGTGTCAAGTGTTTTTTTCTTTTTTCTTTCTTTTACTGTGCGATGCACGTCTCTCTCTTCCTTTTTGACGCAAAAATTCTTTTACACTTTTATTAACAAGAAGTAGAACAGTAATACATCCGTGAATAGTCACAGATATCAACGCGAAGATTACAAATAATACATCCAAAAACCATAATCCTTCTTGAACATACTCAATCAAATAAAGAACTATTAACCAAACACTCGCAATTGTCAGCATTGCATTTTCTATTATCACGCCCCACTTTATCCATCGGTAACCTAAACACAACATTGTATATTCAAGCAACACACCCAAAATTAAGCTTATCTCTTTATGCCATGATATTGCTACAACTGATGACAGAAAAAAATAAAACAAACCTTTTGCTTTATATAATCGGGAAAGAATACGTTCTCCGCCGTATGTGTATGTGGAGTCGAGATATTCATTCATTTTGTCTATAGCTTCTTGTTTTTCATCCTCACTTACTATCTCTCCATCCAATCTGCCGAAATCAGGCTCGGGTACATATTCCGACTTTTGCACCTGTGCTTTTTCTATGGCATCTGCAAGCGCCTTTGCCGATTTGAAATATGTCCCTTTTTGCTTTGACAGCTTTTCAAGAACTTCCTTCCCATGCTCATTTTCTTCCTCAAGCCGTTTCAAATGGCTGTAAACCGTTTTCCTTATGGCAGAGGGCTCTTTTAAAAACAGAATTATCTCCTCCAAGGAAAACTGTGTGTTTCTAAGCACCGTTACCGTTTCAAGCGTTTCTATATCCTTTTCGGAAAAATCGTAATATGTTCTGTCGTTTTGCTCCGTCATCGTCGGGGATATTATCCCACGCTCAATATAATAGCGCACCGTACGTTCCGTAAGTCCCGTCCTGTCGCATACCTGTTTGATCTTCATTCAATAACCGCCTTTCGATGTTTCTACTGCGATTATACACTCTTACGCAACGTAAGTGTCAAGTGTTTTTTCAAAAAAATCCACTTTTTTTACCAAACAAGGCTTTCTGCCTTAAAAACAGGGCCGTCCTTGCACACTCTGACGTAGCCTTCGCCGTCTGCCTTTTTTACTCGGCAGGAGCAAACAAGGCACGCGCCCGTGCCGCAGCCCATGCGCTGTTCCATTGAAACATAGCAGGGCACGTTATATTTTTGTGCCGTCTCGGCGACCTTTTTCATCATCGGTGCAGGACCGCAGGTGAAAATGCCGTCACATTCCTTGCCCGATGCCAAACGCTTTTCCAATATTTCCGTTACAAACCCGTGTATACCGAGAGTGCCGTCGTCCGTTGCAACGGCTACGTTAGCCTTTGCCTGCATAAAATCGCCTAAAAGCACGGCGTTATCCTTGCTTCTGAAGCCTAAAAGTGCATCAGCCGAGCCGCCGTTAGCCGCTACCGTTTCGCACAAGCCCAAAAGCGGAAAAACACCTATACCGCCGCCGACTGCAATTGCGTTTTTGCAATTTCCCGCCTGCTCAAAGCCGTTGCCGAGGGGACCCAGTATATCAAGCACATCGCCCACGGCTCTTTCTGCAAGCCAAGCAGTGCCCTCTCCGCGCACCTCAAACACAAATCTGACCAGCTCCTTGCCCCAATCGCAAATGCTTATGGGACGGCGAAGCACCTTTTCACCGACTTTTATATTCAAAAACTGTCCGGGAGCCGTTATCTGCGCGCATATCTGCGGCGCGGCGACCGTTACGTCCCAAATGCCCTTTGCGGGACTGACCTTTTTTACGATAGCACAGTTTTCAACTGTTGACATTTCCGTTACCTTCCATTCAATAAAAATTATACGTCTTGCTCACGGAGAGAAAGCCTTATCTCCGTCTTTTCCGGCTTCATCTGGCGGTACACAACGCCTGCGCTGTCCATCATACGCTTTGATGCCTTTACTGCGTCAGTATGGGCATACTTATCGGAAAGATATACCACTTCGGTTATCCCCGCCTGTATAAGCGCCTTCGTGCATTCATTGCAGGGGAAAAGCGCAACGTATACTCTGCAGCCCGCAAGATTGTTTCCGCCCGTGTTGAGCACGGCGTTCAACTCCGCATGGCAAACAAAGGGGTACTTAGTGTCGAGCATATCGCCCGTTCTTTCCCACGGAAAATCATCGTCACTGCAGCCCTTCGGCATTCCGTTATAGCCAACGGAAACTATTCGGTTGTCCTTGCTGACTATGCAAGCGCCGACCTGCGTTGACGGGTCCTTACTTCTTTTTGCAGACAAAAGGGCAACGCCCATAAAATATTCATCCCATGAAATATAATCTTCACGCTTAGGCATATCGGAGACTTCCTTTCTTCGGGCAATCGCCCACTTATTTTTTATATTATACCAAATCAGCTTACCGTTTGCAAGTATTTGATAAAATCTTCTTCCTTTATTTGCGCTTTTAAGCCCTTTTTTTGCCATAGATGTTTTTAAATTTAAGAGAAAAATAAATTTTTTAAAAAAATTTAAAATATTTTTAATTTACATCTTCCTTTTTTGCATATTGTGTGGTAAAATACAAAGGATAGATTCAGAGAATATTTTACGGAGGGTTTGTTTTGGAGAAATTCATCATAAACGGCGGTAACAAGCTGATGGGTGAAGTTGAAATAAGCGGTGCAAAAAACGCCGCTGTTGCAATTATCCCCGCCGTTTTGCTTGCTGACGAGCCGTGCAGGATAGAAAATTTACCGGACATCATCGACGTTTCTAATATGATAAAAATGCTCCACCAAATGGGAGCGGATGTTAAATTCGTTAATCGCAGTACCGTTATCATTGATGCATCGAAGATAACGAACGTTCACGTTGAGCAGGATTGGGCTCGCAAAATGCGCGCATCCTACTACTTTGTAGGCGCTTTGCTCGGCAAATACAACGTCGCCGAGGTCCCCATGCCCGGCGGATGTGACTTTGGCGTGCGCCCCATCGATCAGCACGTTCGCGGCTTTGAGGCTTTAGGCGCTGAGGTATCAGTTGAGCACGGTGTTATTTACGCTCGCGCCAAAAACGGGCTTACAGGCTGTTCCGTCTATTTCGACCAGGTCACCGTCGGCGGTACTATCAACGTAATGCTTGCCGCAGTTAAGGCATCAGGCACTACCATAATCGAAAACGCCGCAAAAGAGCCTCACGTTGTAGACCTTGCAAACTTCCTTAACTCCATGGGCGCAGACATTCGCGGCGCAGGTACTGATACGATAAAGATAAACGGTGTTTTCCGTTTGCACGGAACAACGTATTCCATCATCCCCGACCAGATAGAAGCAGGAACATATATGCTTGCCACCGCGGCAACGGGCGGTCGCGTGCTCATTAAAAACGTCATTCCCAAGCACCTTGAATCCATAACGGCTAAGCTTTGCGAAATGGGTGCCGAGGTTGAAGAATTCGACGATGCCGTTCTCGTTTCACGGGAGGGCACGATGAAGCGCGTCAACATAAAAACTCAGGCTTATCCCGGTGTCCCCACCGATATGCAGCCGCAATTTACCACTCTGCTCACCGTAGCGGAGGGCACGAGCATAGTAAATGAAAGCGTTTACGATAACCGCTTCAAATATGTGGACGAGCTTAAGCGTATGGGCGCATCCATTCAGGTTGACGGCAGAGTTGCCGTTATCCAATACGTTCCCACGCTCACGGGTGCGGCAGTAAAGGCTTGCGATCTGCGTGCAGGTGCGGCAATGATAATTGCAGGGCTTATGGCAAAGGGCACGACGGAGATCGAGGACATTTACCATATTGAACGCGGCTACGATGACGTCGTCGGCAAGCTTCGCTTGATCGGCGCAGATATTAAAAAGATAGTCCGTCCCGACAAAACGGAGCTTCACAGAGCATTATGAGAATTTGTACCCTATCCAGCGGAAGCAGCGGAAACTCAATTTTCGTGCAAAGCGGTGCCTGCTCCATTTTGATCGATGCAGGAATAACAACAAAAGCAATTGAGCGCGGTCTGTCCTCGGCAGATGCCGCGCTTTGCAATATAAACGGCATTTTTCTCACCCATGAGCATTCCGACCACGTTAAAGGCATTGACGTGCTTCGCAAGCGATGTGCCGCGCCTCTTTACGCCACGCGCGGTACGTTCGGCGGCATGGCGTACCAATACGCCACAGGCGAAAGCGACGGCAATATTATCGAATCAGGCGACGTTATCACCGTCGGCACGCTCACCGTCATTCCCTTTTCAACGCCCCACGATGCAGGCGAAAGCGTTGGATACTATATCGAGGACTGTGAGGGCAAGCGCGTTGTTATTGCAACGGACCTTGGCTATGTGACTGAGTCTGTGGCAAATTACATATCACAAGCTGATTTTCTGCTTCTGGAAGCCAATTACGATGAAAAAATGCTTCGAAACGGGCCTTACCCTGCTTTTTTAAAGCGCCGTATCTTTTCCGAAAACGGACATTTATCCAATACGGACTGCGCAAATGCCGCCGTATTTGCCGCTCAAAACGGCACGAAGCGCATTATGCTCGGTCATTTGAGCAAGGAAAATAACAGACCTGAAATAGCTTACGAGCTGGTATGCCGCGCGCTGAACAGCGCACAGTGCTGTGCCGCTGTGGCTGTCGCGCCGAGAAGCGAGCCCAGCCGTGTATGTGAGTTTTGATATGCTTAATATAAAAATAATAACTATAGGTAATTTAAAAGAAAAGTATTGGACAGCCGCCTGCGAGGAATACGCAAAGCGGCTTTCTCGTTTTTGCCGATTTGATATAGTCGAGCTTGCGGAGGCAAAGCTTCCCTCCGACCCGTCGGACGGCGAAATAGCCCGCGCACTCGACACGGAAGGCACGGCTATCCTTGCCGCCATACCGCCGAGAGCCCATAAGACAGCGCTCTGCGTTGAGGGCAAAAGCTTTTCCTCCCCCGACCTTGCAAGGCTTATTGAGCGCACATCAAATATAAGCTCCGAGCTTGTTTTCATTATCGGCGGCTCTTACGGCCTTGCCGACAAGGTAAAATCAGCCTGCGACGTGCGTATGTCCTTTTCGCCCATGACGTTCCCCCATCAGCTCATGCGCGTTATTCTATGCGAACAGCTTTACAGGGCAATGACCATAAACAATAATATAAAGTATCATAAGTAAAAAACACGCAGGATTACCTGCGTGTCCTCTTTTAACTTGGCGAGCAAATCTGTAAGCCGGGTTCTGTATTTGACGATCATCTATCTATGCGCACTGTTGCCAATACGCTACGCACGCCTTGCGGCGCACCTTAGCCACCTTTGCGAGGCAGGCCGAGCAGACCTGTGCTCCTCTGTACGGTGTTGCTCCGGGATAAGGTTTACATGGCCGAGCAGTCCCCTGCTCGCCGGTGAGCTCTTACCTCGCCTTTCCATCCTTACCTAATTACTTAGGCGGTATATTTCTGTTGCACTAGCTCTGAAGTCGCCTTCGGTGGGCGTTACCCACTACCCCTGCTCTGCGGAGCCCGGACTTTCCTCACCGGCAGCCTTTCGGCTTACCGCCGCGATCGTCTGATTTACTCGCAAGCATATTATACGCTTTTTTTCTCCCCGTGTCAAGAAAAATCAATATTTTTTTCATTTTTCCTCTTGACATCTTAAGGAAAATATGATATAGTATCTTGGTCATACGTATAAACGTATAAATAAGACAGTCCTCTGCCACTCTGCTCGGCACGAATGTCGGATTATGAAGGAGGAAGCACCATGAACAAAATTGATGCTTTTACAAAGGAGCAGTTGAGAAAGGATGCCCTCACTCTTAACATCGGTGATACCGTTCGCGTATCCGTTAAGATCAAGGAAGGCGCCAAGGAAAGAATCCAGATTTTCGAAGGAACAATTATCGCTAAGAAGGGCGGCGGAATTTCCGAGACCTTCACTGTAAGACGCGTATCCTTCGGTGTTGGCGTTGAAAGAGTATTCCCCATCCATTCTCCCAACGTAGCGGGCGTACAGGTCGTTCGTTCCGGTAAGGTTCGTAGAAGCAAGCTCTACTATCTGCGTGACAGAGTTGGTAAGGCTGCTAAGGTCAAGGAACTTATCCAAGGCTAATCCATACGTAACATCAGACAGACCGCAGGCAATCCCTGCGGTCTTGTTTGTCCGCGACTTTGTCCGCGTATGATGTGCAAAACCTGTGTTTTTCCCCTTGAAATCATGATTATTTAATGTTTTTTTAGTTTTTTTGCAGAAAAATAAAAATAATGCTTGATTTTTTATTTAATATATGATAAAATAACTCATGTTATGGGTATTTAAAAATGTGAAATTATATATCCGATGCTTATTTACATGGCGGGAGGTGTCTTTAAAATGGCAAAATGTGATATCTGCGGTAAGGGTGTTTCCTTCGGTATTAAGGTTTCTCACTCTCACAGAAGAACCAACAGAACTTGGAAGGCTAACATAAGAAGAGTTAAGGCTATCGTTGACGGTACGCCCAAGTATGTATACGTTTGCACTCGTTGCCTTCGTTCCAACAAGGTCAGCCGCGCTGTCTAATCTTAATTTAAGATGTCCATCAAGGGCATCGGCGAGATCTATCAAAGTTCACTTTATGTGGACTTTGTTTTTTTATAAAAAGAAAAGTCCCGATACTGTCGGGACTCTTCTTTTACCTTTTTTTCATTTTAACAAGCTCACCTATCATCGCTCCGCCGATTATGCAAGCCGCGCCCACTATCTGCACAGCCGTCATTTGCTCTCCCAGCAGTAGAGCCGCAAACACAACTGCGGACAGCAGCTCAAGATAGCTGCAAACAGCCACCGTTTGCACAGGCAGCTTTGAAAGCGACGAGAAATACAAATAGCATCCCACGCCTGTATTGACAAGTCCGAGCATAAGTATCCAGCCCCACGCTACGGGTGGAACGTCTAGCACAAAGCCTTGTTTTATGCTAACGAAAGCAAATACGGTCAGAAATCCTGCCACAAGCTGTATAACGGAGTTTTCAAGCCCTGTAATATGTTTCGACTGCTTATTTAGCGTAACCATGAAAAAGTACATTACTGCCGACAGCATACCGCAGACAAAGCCCCATACGCTACCGTCCGTAGCTGCGATATTGCCGTTTACAAGCACTATACCAACGAGCACGACTGCAAAGCCGATAATTTTCGGCGCCGTCAGCCTTTCGCGGAATATCAAAGGCGACAGTACCATTACGATCACGGGGCCGCAGTAATAAAGCAGAGACGACAGGCTTACGCCTATTTGCTGATAAGCTTCGTAAAGAAGCATCCAGCTCGTTCCCATGGCAACTCCTGACAGCACGATGAAAAGCGTATCTTTTTTGTGCGCTTTAATCTGAAATTTACCTTTGCCGAGCAAAAACAAAACAGCCAACAAAGCTCCGCCGATGAGCGTTCGCATCAGCACTATCTCATAGCTGCTGAGCGGTATATGGCTCGCCACTATTCCGTTAAGTCCGAACAGCAGCATTGACGCCACGTATTTAATAAATGCTTTTTTATCCATATTTACTTAAGCCTGCGGGCAAAATCTGCCATCGCTTCCGATATTTTTATCTGCTGAGGGCATACCGCTTCACAGCTTGCGCATCCAATGCACGCGCTCGGTTTTTTATCCTCCGCCATCATACCTATTCGCATAGGCGCAATAAATCCGCCACCCGTAAAGCAATGCTCGTTATAAAGCTCAAGTATATCGGGAATATCTATTCCCTGCGGGCAATGAGATGTGCAGTATCTACAGCCCGTACACGGCAAAGCGATCTTTCCCGTCATATCCTCCGCAATGGCAAAAAGTGCGTCAAGTTCATTTTCCTTAAGCGGCTTTTCGCTTTCAAACGTGGCAATATTCTCCTTGAGCTGACTGAAATTCGACATACCCGACAGCGTAACCGTTACCTGCGGTATTGACTGCAAAAATCTGAATGACCACGCGGGAATATTCTCATCCTCGCGCAAAGCATGAAGCTTTTCTGCGTATGTATCATCGAGCATTGCAAGCCTTCCTCCCCTCAAGGGCTCCATTACCCACACGGGGATACCGTATTCCGTTAAAAGCTCAACCTTTTCCTTCGCGCTCTGAAAGCTCCAATCAAGCCAATTAAGCTGTATCTGACCGAACTCCATATGCTCGCCGTAAGCCTCAAGAAAACGCTTGGTAGTATCGTAATTTCCGTGGACAGAAAAACCAAGATGGCGTATTCTGCCCTTTCTTTTTTGCTCCGTAAGATATGAAAAAATGCCGTATTTTTCATCATCAAGATATTGCTCTATATTCAGCTCACAAACATTGTGGAAAAGGTAAAAATCGAAATAATCAACGCCGCATTTTTCAAGCTGTTTTTCAAATATCTGCTCTACCTTATCCATA
>SVND01000051.1 GCA_015067075.1 Oscillospiraceae bacterium | reverse complement strand
ATCTTGACGCTATCGAGAAAACATCGTTACACTTGGAATAGGTCCTGCGGGTACGGGAAAGACGTATCTTGCCGTCGCCTGCGCCGTAAACGCTTTTCGCCGAAACGAGATAAACAGAATAATTATAACGCGTCCCGCCGTGGAAGCAGGTGAAAAGCTTGGATTTTTGCCGGGCGATCTGCAAACGAAGGTAGACCCTTATCTCCGACCGCTTCACGATGCGATTTTCGATATGATGGGCGTTGAAAGCTATCAAAAGTACCTTGAGCGCGGCAATATTGAGGTTGCGCCCTTGGCGTATATGCGCGGAAGAACGCTTGACGATTCGTTTATAATTCTTGACGAGGCGCAAAATACTACGCCTGAGCAAATGAAAATGTTCCTGACACGTTTGGGCTTCAATTCGAAGATTGTAATAACGGGCGACGTTACGCAAATAGACTTGCCGACGGGCAAAAAATCAGGTCTTATCGAAGCGATGAAGATACTAAAAAATATAGACGATATTGCCGTTTGTACGCTTACCGAAAAGGACGTTGTACGTCATAAGCTTGTGCAAAAGATAATCGCGGCATATACAAAATACGAGGAGGAAAAGGCTGAAAAGCCGAAGGTGAGATATGGCACGTCACGCAATATATATAGAGAACGAACAGAATAAAGTAAAACCCATCGGAAAGATAAAAGAGCTGATCAAGGCTGTCTGCGCCGCGGTGCTTGAAAACGAGGGCTTTGAAAGAAAAGCGGAAATATCAGTTGTGCTTGTGGATAATGAATATATAAGGGAGCTCAATCGTGAATATCGCGATAAGGATACGGCGACAGACGTGCTGTCCTTTCCCATATATGAGGACGACGCCGATGACGATATAAAAATGGGTGATATGGATAAGAAAAACAGCGCAGTACTGCTTGGCGATATCGTTATTTCCCTTGAGCGTGCCGCTGTGCAGGCGACGGAATTCGGTCATTCGACGGAGCGTGAGGTAGGGTATCTTACGGCGCATTCCGTGCTCCATCTTCTTGGCTACGACCATATGGATGAGAACGAGAGGGCGATAATGCGCGAAAAAGAGGAAGCGGCGCTTGCTAAGCTCGATCTTAAAAGGGAATAGGAAATGGCGGAGCAATTAAATCTTGACGTATTGCCGCAGTATGCTTTCTCCTCACTTAAGATATTTGCCGATGGTGGAAAGCACGTGGAGCGTTTTTGCCGTGACGACGTGCTTATAATAATGCTTGAGGGCACGCTTCATTTTGTGGAGGGCGAAAAGCAAATAGAGGTATCAAAGGGCAATTATTATATACAAAAAAGATACCTTTATCAAAACGGCGTAAAGGCGAGCAGCGGCGCGAAATATTATTACGTGCATTTTAAAGGAAGCTATGATAAGGGAAACAAAACACTTGCTTTAAGCGGAAAGGCTGACGTGCAGGCGCTTTTGCCGCTGTGTGAAGAGCTTGAATATCTTCAGATGACGCAAGGCTCAAAAACTGAAAAAACGGCGGTATTTTATAAAATACTGTCACTTTTGGCGAGAGAAAAAGAAAGGAATACTGCCGTCAGCGTTGTAATTGCAAGGCTGGCGGAGGACATATCGAAAAAATATTCCCTTGACGAGCTTGCAAAGGAATGCGGCTACAGTAAAAATATGTTCATAAGCCTGTTCAAAAAAGAAATGGGAATGGCGCCTTATACATATATACAAAAAATGCGTTTGGCGGCGGCAAAGCGGCTTTTGGCGTATTCAAATGCAAACGTGTCCGAGATAAGCGAGAAGTGCGGATTTGGCGATTATGTGAACTTCTACAAAACGTTTGTCAAGGAAGAAGGTTGTTCGCCTATAGAATGGCGGAAAAAGAAAAATATATAGTGAAAAAATGGTAAAAATATTGTAAATAATTGCGAGAAAATGTGAAATAAAATTGTACAAAGTGCGAAAAATAAAAAAAAACAATAAAAACTCTTGAAAATCAAGCGAAAAAAGTGTAAAATGTTCATATGTCCAAAAAAATTGAATGGAGGAAAAAGAAAATGAAAAAGAAAATCTTAGCGATCATCGTTGCAGTATTAATGATGGCAACATTGTTCGCAGCTTGCAACGGTTCCGAGAACAGCGGCGAGCTCAAACCTATCGCAAAGGAAGACATGAAGATCGGCTTCCTTTACATTGGCGACATCGGCGACATGGGCTACTCCTTTGCTCATGACCAGGGCAGACTTGCTCTCGAAGAAGCAGGCTATGAAACGGTTTACGTTGAAAACGTACCTGAATCATCCGACTGCGCATCTCGTATTCGTGACCTTATTGAAAACGACGGATGCAACGTTATCTACGCAACAAGCTACGGCCATTGGCCCTATGTTGTAGAAGTTGCAAAGGAATATCCCGACGTATATTTCGGCCATGCAACAGCTGGTTCTGAAATCCTCGCGGAAAACCTTCCCAACGTAACGACATACATGGGTGCTGTTTACGAATCCAGATACCTTGCAGGTATCGCTGCTGGCCTTGAAACAAAGACAAACAAGATCGGCTACGTTGCAGCTATGGCTCTTCCCGAAGTTGTTCGCGGATGCAACGCTTTTACACTCGGTGTAAGAAGTGTTAACCCCGAAGCAACTGTAGAGGTTATCTACATCAACAGCTGGTACGATCCGACAGCTGAAAGCGCAGCTGCAACAACTCTTATGGATAACGGCTGTGACATCATGGCTCAGCATTGTGACTCCACAGCTCCTCAGACAGCAGCTGCTGACAGAGGACTTAAGAGCATCGGCTACAACTCTCCCACAGCAAGCTTCAACCCCACAAGCTACATGACAGCTCCTCTCTTCCATTGGGATGTTTTCTATCTCAACGACGTTAACTCCATCGTTGACGGAACATGGGCTCCGCGTAACTACTGGGAAGGTCTTGACGCAGGCATGGTAGACCTTGATGAATGCATCAACATGGCAGACAGCACAAAGGCTGCTATCGAAGAAGCAAGAGCAAAGATCGTTGACGGTTCTCTCTATATCTTCTCCGGCGAGATCAAGGATAACAAGGGCGAAGTTAAGGTAGCCGCAGGCGAAAAGATGGCTGCAGAAGACATCTGGGGCATGATGTGGAATGTTGAAGGCGTTATTGCCGGCTAATTTAACAATCGAAAAGTAATTCAAAAACCGAAAACGGGCAATAATTTTAAAAAGAAGTTATTGCCCGTTCGTTGGTTTGAAAAATACTTACTGCGGCTTTGCGAGGAAGCGATAAAAAAACGTGTCGTTTGCTCGAAAAGCCACAGAACATAAGAAGGGCGGGAGCTTTTTTGGCATATGTAAGACTTGAAAATATTACAAAAATATTCGGTAGCGTAACTGCGAACGATAAGATCACCTTTGAGGTTGAAAAGGGTGAGATACATGCACTTTTGGGGGAGAATGGCTCGGGTAAAAGTACGCTTATGAATATCCTTTCGGGTATATATGCGCCTAATTCAGGCAGTATTTATATCGGCGGAAAGGAAGTTGCATTTGCGTCTCCCAAGGACTCTATCGACGCGGGAATAGGCATGGTGCATCAGCATTTTAAGCTTGTTGACGTTTTCACAGCCCGTGAAAACATCGCGGCAGGTAAGGGAAGCCGCGGATTTTGGTCGTCAACGGCGGAGCTGAACAAGCGCATTGCCGATATAGCTGAAAAATACGGACTTGCCGTTGAGCTTGACAAGAAAATATACGATATGTCTGTCAGTGAAAAGCAAACCGTTGAGATAATGAAGGTTCTTTGCCGCGGCGCTGATATTCTTATATTGGACGAGCCTACGGCGGTTTTGACACCCCAGGAGATACAGATACTTTTCGACATACTGCGCAACATGAAAAAGGCAGGCTGCGCCGTTGTAATCATCACACATAAGCTCAACGAGGTTATGGAGATAAGCGACAGAGTAACCGTTCTTCAAAAGGGTAAATGTATTGAAACGCTTAAAACGTCGGAAACGAATCCTCAGCAGCTTACGGAAATGATGGTCGGTAAGGCTGTAAACCTTGATATTGAATGCGTACCGATGGAGCGCGGAAGAAAGCTTCTTTCCCTTGACAAGGTGTGCGTAAAGAATAAGGAAAACAGAAACGCTCTTGACGAAGTATCCTTTGACGTTTTTTCAGGCGAGATACTCGGTATCGCAGGTATTGCGGGAAGCGGACAGAAGGAGCTTTGTGAAGCTATCGCAGGACTTGAGAAGGTCAGTGAGGGTGATATTATATTCAAGGACGAGAGCATCGTTCAGCTCAGCCCCCGTGATATTATCCGCCGCGGTATTACAATGAGCTTTGTCCCTGAGGACAGACTTGGAATGGGACTTGTGGCAGGCATGGATATAGTTGAAAACGTGCTTTTGAAGGCGTATCAGAATATGCCGGGCATGTTTATCAACAGAGCAGAGGGAAGACGTATTGCAGATGATATCATTGAGCGCTTCCAGATATATACGCCCAGCGCATCGCATACCGTTAAAAAGCTTTCGGGCGGCAATATACAGAAGGTGCTTTTGGGACGCGAGATAAATCTCAATCCCGAGCTTCTTATAACGGCGTATCCCGTGCGCGGTCTTGATATCGGCGCATCGTATAAGATCTACGATATACTTAACGAGCAAAAGCAAAAGGGCGTAGGTATCATCTTCGTCGGAGAGGATCTCGACGTTTTGCTTCATCTTTGCGACAGACTTATGGTCATGCATTCAGGTAAGATAATGGATATAGTTGATCCCAAGTCTGTTACAAAAGAGCAGGTCGG
The DNA here is from genome assembly GCA_015067075.1 of Oscillospiraceae bacterium. Classification (GTDB taxonomy): domain Bacteria; phylum Bacillota; class Clostridia; order Oscillospirales; family SIG530; genus SIG530. Next base: position 9,703 of record SVND01000051.1, on the reverse strand, counting down.
TATGCTGATGATGGGACATAAGCAGTAAGGGGGAGTGAAAAAATGATAAAGATCGTAAAACAAAACGAAGTAAGCAAAAAGCAGTCTATTCTGATAATGCTTGGAGCGATTGCAATTGCTTTTGTTATATCGGGCATAGTCATCGCCGCATTCGGTAAAAATCCGTTTCAGGTTTTTGCGGGAATGGTACAGGGCGCACTTTTAAAGCCTTACGGAATAAAGCAAACGCTCAACAAAGCGATACCCCTTGTTGTTTTGTCGCTTGGTGTATCAATTGCGTTTAAAATGAAATTCTGGAATATCGGAGCTGAAGGACAGTTTTATTTCGGCGCTATCGGCGCAACCTTCTGCGTAACGTATTTCCCGAATTTACCCGCATATATACTTTTACCGCTTATGATGGTGGTAGCAATGCTTTTCGCAGGTATATATGCCCTTATCCCCGCACTTTTGAAGGTGCGCTTTGGTGCAAGTGAAACGCTCGTAACGCTTATGCTCAACTATATTGCCGTAATATTCGTTGACGTATTGCAAAGCGGCGTTTGGAAGAGCGCTGATTACATGGGAAGAAACCATGTTGCAAAGTATCCTGAAAATGCGCTTTTGCCGAAACTTTTCGGCGTACATATCGGTTGGATATTTGCGCTCATACTTGCCGTTATAGTTTATATCCTTCTTAAAAAGACAAAGCTTGGCTATGAAATATCCGTTTTGGGTGAAAACGAGCGTACAGCGCGCTACGCAGGTATGAACGTAACGAAGATAGTTATCCTTGCGGCGGTGCTCAGCGGCGGCATCTGCGGTATAGCAGGTATGCTTCAGGCAACGGGCTATGAGGGCACGATGACAGATACCATGTCAGGCGGCTTTGGATTTACAGCTATAATCACGGCTTGGCTTGCAAATCTTTCTGCACCCATAATTATAGTGGTATCCTTCCTTTTTGCGGCACTTTTGCGCGGAAGCGAAGCTATCGAATCGTCCATGAAAATGTCACCGGCCATCGCTGAAATTATTCAGGGAATAATACTTTTCTGCGTTTTGGGAAGCCATTTCTTCACGAATTATAAGGTTATAATCTCAAAGCGAGTAAAGACGTCCGCAGAGAAAGGAGCAGAGAAAAATGATTGATTTTTTACTTGATCAGTTAGCACCGTTTTTACAAACGGCATTGCGTATGGGTTCGCCCATTCTTATTGCAACTCTCGGCGGTATTATCTGTGAAAAAGCGGGACACCTTAACCTTGGTGTCGAAGGCATGATGCTCATGGGTGCAATAACGGCGTTCATGACGGCGTATAATACGAACAATATTTTCCTCACACTTTTTGCTGCAGGTATGGCAGGTCTTGTCGGCGCACTTATCTATGCGTTTATAACCGTAACTCTGCGAGCAAACCATACCGTTACGGGCCTTGTGCTTTCCATCTTTGGCGCAGGCTACGCAACGTATATCGGAAGCACCTCAGCTGTAGGAAAAAGTATAGCCGATAAAACCAACGTTGTTAACGCTATACAGGATATTGAAATACCGTATCTTTCCGATATTCCGTTTATCGGCCCCGTAATTTTCGGTCAGAGCATATATTTTTATTTGGGAATTGCCGTTGCCGTAATTATGTATTTGTATCTTAAAAAGACAAAAGCAGGACTTAACCTGCGTATGGTCGGCGAAAATCCAGGCGCGGCAGACGCATCGGGTATAAACGTAGCGCTCTATAAGTACATCCACATCCTTGCAGGCGGCTTTTTGTGCGGTATCGCAGGCTCCTTTTATTCCATCAAGCTTGTGCGCACATGGACGAGCGGACCCACCGCAGGTGACGGCTGGATAGCTGTTGCGCTTATCATATTTGCAACGTGGAATCCGCTTAAAGCAATCTTCGGTTCGTTTTTCTTCGGCGTATTTAAGGGACTTCAGTTCAAGATCCAGAACGTTGCCTTGCCCGTAATCGGAACGATAAAGCCGCAATATCTTGAAATGCTTCCGTATATAATGACGGTGGTAGTGCTTGTATTTATCGCGGTAAAGAAAAAGCGTGAAAATCAGCCGCCCAACGCTCTTGGCGCACCGTATTTCAGAGAAGAACGATAGAGAAAGAGAATTTTATGACAAAATCAGTATTTACGGCTATAGTCGGCCGTCCCAATGTTGGAAAATCGACCTTGATAAATGCCCTTGTCGGACAAAAGGTAGCCATCGTATCGAAAAAACCGCAAACGACGCGAAACAGGATAACGGGCGTTATAACAAAAGGCGACACGCAGTTTGTCTTCACCGATACTCCCGGCATGCATTTGCCGAAAACGAAGCTTGGTGAGTATATGGTGCGCTCCGTCAACGGCGCTGTGGGCGACGTTGATGTAGCCGTGCTGGTGGTAGAGCCTGATGAATATATCCATCCCGCTGAAGCGTCGCTTTTGGAAAAGCTGAAAAAGCAGCAGGTGCCTGTTATTTTGGCGATAAATAAAACAGACGTGGCAACGAAGGAGCAGGTAGCAAAGGCAATAGTTATGTACACGCAGGACAATGATTTTGCCGCCGTTGTACCGCTTTCAGCACTTCGCCAAAGCGGAGTAGAGCCTGTTTTTTCGGAAATTGAAAAATTTGCTTCCGAAGCTCCGTGGTATTTCGACAGCGATGATTATACGAATCAGCCTGAACGTGAAATGGCGGCAGAGGTAATAAGAGAAAAGCTTTTGCGCTTGCTTGATAAGGAAGTGCCTCACGGTACGGCTGTTGAAATTGATACCTTTGATGAAACACAGCGTGATGACGATGAAAAGCCGCTTATAAAAATTGCGGCAACCATCCATTGCGAAAAGGCTTCTCATAAGGGTATAATAATCGGTAAAAACGGAGAAATGCTCAAGCGCATCAGACAATATGCGAGAGCTGACATGGAAATGCTTTTCGATTGCCGCGTAAATATCACCTGCTGGGTAAAGGTTGATGAAAATTGGCGCGACAGCAATTTCAGACTTAAGGATTTTGGTTTTAAGGAGTAATATATGAAGGCAGTAATCAGCGTTATCGGACATGACGCAAAGGGAATTATAGCAAAGGTAAGCTCAATTTGTGCGGAGCATGAAACGAATATAATTGATATCACACAAAGCGTTATGAAGGAATATTTCGCCATGGTCATGGTAACGGAGCTTTGTGATAGCAATTTTTCAGCTCTTTCCGCATCACTTGCGGATTTTGAAAAAGCATCGGGGATGAAGGTTCACGTAATGCACGAGGATATTTTTAATTCCATGCATAGAATTTAGCGGAAAAGAGTCGGGCAAAAATGATAAATATTTACGATGTACTTGAAACTATAAAAATGATAGACGAGGAAAACCTCGATATCAGAACCATAACCATGGGAATATCCCTGCTGGATTGTATGGGCGAGGATATTGACTCGGTATGCACAAAAATATACGATAAAATAACGAAAAAAGCTGAAAAGCTTGTGGAAACGGGCTGTGAGATAGAAAAGCAGTACGGAATTCCCATTATAAATAAGCGTATCTCCGTAACGCCTATGGCTATGGTCGCCTCTGCCTGCAAGGGCGGCGACTATGTAAAGCTTGCAAAAGCTCTCGATAAAGCGGCAAAGCAAACGGGTGTAAATTTTATCGGCGGATATTCCGCCCTTGTGCACAAGGGCTATACGGAAAGCGATAAACGCCTTATTGCTTCAATTGCCCAATCATTGGCGGAAACGGATTTTGTCTGCTCGTCTGTAAACGTAGCGACCACGCGCGCAGGTATAAACATGGACGCCGTTCGCGAAATGGGCAAGGTCGTATCGGATTCGGCGAAGCTTACGGCTGATAAAAATTGCATCGGCGCGGCAAAGCTTGTTGTTTTTGCAAATGCCGTTGAGGACAATCCCTTTATGGCAGGCGCATTTCACGGTGTAGGTGAGCCTGAATGCGTGATAAACGTCGGCGTATCGGGTCCGGGCGTTATCAGCTCCGCGCTTAAAAAACACCCCGATGCCGACCTTAGTGAGGTTGCAGAGGTAATAAAAAAGACTGCGTTCAAAATTACGAGAATGGGTCAGCTTGTGGCGACGGAAGCATCAAAGCGTCTTGACGTGCCTTTCGGTATCGTTGACCTTTCCCTTGCGCCCACTCCCGCAATAGGCGACAGCGTTGCTCATATCCTTGAGGAGATCGGACTTGAAAGCTGCGGCGCACACGGAACGACGGCGGCGCTTGCGATGCTTAACGACGCCGTTAAAAAAGGCGGCGTAATGGCATCGTCCCACGTAGGCGGACTTTCAGGTGCGTTCATCCCTGTATCCGAGGACGCGGGAATGATAGATGCGGCAAAAAGTGGCGCGCTTACGCTGTCGAAGCTTGAAGCTATGACTGCGGTCTGCTCTGTCGGTATAGATATGGTCATTATTCCCGGTGATACACCTGCCGATATAATCTCTGCCATAATTGCAGACGAAGCGGCGATAGGCGTTGTAAACAGCAAAACGACTGCCGTGAGAGTTGTTCCTGCCGTTGGAAAAACAGCAGGTGAGGAGCTTGAATTCGGCGGACTTTTGGGCGGAGGTCCCGTAATGCCTGTAAATACGTGCTCACCGGCGAAAATGATAGCACGCGGCGGACGTATACCTGCACCTATCCAATCCCTTAAAAACTAAACATACGGATGCGCATCTTGAAAAAAGGTGCGCATTTTTATTGACATCGTGCCGCCTATGGGGTATAATGTAAAGCAAATATAAATGAAAGAGGAAGCAAAAATGAAAAAGTTATCTGTAATAGCTCTTGTCATCTGTGCACTTATGCTGATGTGGATACCTGCCGGCGCAGAAGCCGTTAAAGGTGACATGGACGGCAGCGGTAAGATCGACATTTTAGACGTACTTGAGCTGCTTAAGTGTGTAACAGCATCTCCCACAAGTGCTGATGCGCTGAAAGGTGACATGGACGGCAACGGCAAAGCTGAGATAACGGATGTACTGACGGTGTTAAAGTCTGTAACAACATCTACGCCGGTAGAGGAGAATAAAGGTATGCAGATCATTCCCGATATTGATCTCAGAAAAGGAATACAGTTGCTTTCTCAAAAGGATCATAACAACGGAAATCGCTTTTCTGTTTTAGATACCCACGATTTCTACGGAGGAACAGCCCAATCTCCGGTATGGCGGCTTGCACAATGGGATTCAGGTCCTTGCCTTGTTGCTAATCGCATAGAAAGCGATGCAACTACTATTACTGACGGCGTTGGAAGGACGTTTGCATACTATCCCGATGAAAAGCGTATGAAATTTGAATTGGATACAAGCCTTTATTATAAAGGAAAGGCAGCTGTGTCTGGCGATTATTGGCCTCATCTTCTTGCCGAGCAAAATAGTTTCCTTACGTCCTATGATTTGGACACAATGCAATATCTGACGTGCGACCCTGAGCGTCTGGTGCTTTCTTTGGACATTCGGCTTACTGAATTCAGCCAGACACCGATTAACGGCGACTGGGCACGCGCGGCGCAGTTCCAGATGTATTTTTATGTCAAGGGACTTGAAACAAGTGATTTTTGCTGGTTCGGCGTACATTTCTTTGACAACCGCTTCGATAACACCGATCATAATATAGGCTACGACGGCGGCAAGCCTGATGCTTCAAATGCAATGATATTCACTATTGGAACAAAATACACATATGCCAACAGCGGACGTACCTTGTACAAAAACGGTCAGCCTGACACAAGCGGCGAGTGGGTACACGTTGAGATCGACTTGAAGCCGTATCTTGAAGAAATGTTGGCAAGAGGAAAGCAGGACGGATATTTTGATGCAAATTCCCTGTCGGAGCTTTATATTGACGGTATGAACGTTGGTTGGGAGACTATTGCTACGTTTGATCACACTATGGAAATGAAAAACATTGAGCTTGTATCATACAATGAGTAACACTTTGGGAGCACCTCAAAATGAGGTGCTCATTTTTGTATAAAATTGACTTTTTGCCACACATGAGGTATAATAATATGATCAATGAGGAAAAGAGGAGCGGAAATGAAAAAGCGAGCATTGCTGAGTATTTTGATTTGATTGCGGGGACGAGTACAGGTGCCATATTGGCGCTGATGCTTTTGTGTCCGGACGGAAACGGCAACGCAAAGTATTCTGCTGACGACTGTGTTAAAATGTATAATATGTACGGTGGGGAGATTTTTCGCCGTTCATTTTTTAGAAAAATATACACTTTGGGCGGTTTACTTGGCGCAAAATATCCATCGAAAAATATAGAAAAGGTTTTGAAAAATAACTTTAACGATATAAGAATGACTCAGCTTTTGAAACCTTGTCTGATTACGGCTTACGATATGACGGGGATAAAATGCGTTTTCTTTAACAAAGAGGATGGAAAAAAGGATAAAATGCGTGATTTTTTCGTTGTGGATGCCGCAAGAGCCTCCTGTGCGGCGTCTACATATTTTCCTCCGCATAAAATGCAAAGATGCGACGGGACGTATGGGCTTTTGTGTGATGGCGGAGTTTTTGCTAACAATGCGACGATGTGTGCCATTGCGGAGGCGGCAAAAATGCAAGGCTGTACAAGTGAAATGGCTGTCTTATCTGTGGGAAATGCGGTGGAGGATGCTGTTGGATTTGAGGACGACGGCAAGGGCTGGGGCATAATAAAGTGGGGAAGACCGATAATTGATATTTTACTGTCATCTTCGATGCAGACGGTGGATTATCAAATGAGGAAGATTTTTACGTCGTGTGAGAAAAAAGGCAATTATTTGCGAGTAAATGCAACGTGTGTGGAGGAAGAATGTCTGAAAATGGATGATGCGTCGGAAAGGGCAATAAAAAATTAAATGAGCTTGGATGGACGCTTGCAAAAAAATCAAGGAAAAGCCTTGAAATCTTTGCTGAAAGATTAATATAAGCTATAAAATGTAAAATATTACCTTTGGTAAAAATACAAAAAAATAATTGCAGGTTTTTCAAAACATTAGTCACGTTTTGTGCTTGTTTCGTAGTTTTGTCCATTTTTTTTGCCTTTTTTCGTGCTATAATTAAGAAGAAATAACGGTTTTTACCGAAAGAAAGGAAAAAGAAAATGAAAAGATTTAAATCACTATTGGCGCTTCTTTTGGCATTGGTCATGCTCATGACGACCTTCACGGCATGCGGCACACAGACTGATGAAAATGATGCAACGCCCACACCTGCAGTTGAGCCCACAGTTGCTGAAGGCCCGGATTATACCGAAGGCGGAAAGTATATGGATTTTGTCGGCGCTACAGGTGGCATGGAATACAGACTTCCCAAGTTTGATTTCCCTACACAGGAAGTTGTTTTCATGGTTAATGCTGAAATGGTAAGAACAGATTTCGATACGCTCGATCCCTTCTATGACGTATATGAGCTTATGCCGAAATCTACCCTTGCTTCCGCTTGGGATTGCATTACAAAGTTTATTGCTCTTTATATGGCTGACGATTCTCCCGACGTATGTATGTTCAACTATGAAGCAAGCCTTGTAAATAAGGGTTACCTTGCAAATTGGCTTGATTACGTTGATACAGAGCTTGATCTTTGGGAAGATATCCGCACAAGTATCCAGGAGTCTCTCTTCAAGGGTGGACTTTACGGTATGTCCATCAGAGCTTCCAGAGAAGGCTACTGCATTTTCTATAACAAGGCTATTTTCGAAGAGCTTGGCGTAAAAACACCCGATGAACACCTTGCAGACGGTACATGGACTTGGGATCAGCTTCGTGAAACAGCTATCGCAACAACTGTAGACTCTGATTCCGACGGTAATGCTGAAATTTACGGCTTTGCTATTTCCAACCCCGAGCTTTTTGCGTTCACAACAGGTGAAGAATTTGTTATCATTGAAGGTGACAATGTAATCAACAATATGCGCAGTGAAGCTGTTGCAAGAGGTATTCAGGCTTACGTTGACCTTGTTGATATGGATTGCGTTTATCCGTCTTCCACAGGAAGCGAAGTTATCTTCCAGCAAAATGCACTTGCAATGTGCCAGGCTGCAACATGGTGTGCAAAATACTTTGTTGAACAGATGAAGAGGGGCGAAGTCAGCTTTGTTCCCATTCCCCGTGACCCCAGCGCAGACAAGTATTACATCTCCGAAGATTTCGGCGGTATGAGCCTTCCCTCCAATGCTAAGAATCCCTATGGCGCTGCAGCATATGTAACAAGTGCAAAGTATATGCAGATAGCTAAGGATAAGGATCCTGAGTACAGAGCAGAGCTTGAAGCGATGTCTCTTGAAGAGCAGATCGAAGAGCTTGGCTGGACACTTGAGCTTGCAGATAAGGCTAAGGAGCTTTACGATAACGAGAAGTATTATCCCGTACACGTTTGGGCAAATATATTCAGAATTTCCTCTCTCCTTGGTGGTATGTATTACCGTCCGAGAACAGGCGAGCCTTGGGGAACTATCGTTGAAGAAGTTTACCCCGAATATCAGAAGATAATCGAAGAGGCTATGGAAGCTGATTATTAAAATGTAAAAAATGACGAAGAGTTAAATGCTCTTCGTCATTTTTTTTGCATGGGAAGTGAAGGAATGGTGGTAAGAATGGAAACAGCTGTGCAAGAGGATTGTATACACATTTTGCATTTTAAATTTTTGATGCTTATTACTACGGGTCGCTCAGTGTGTTACGAATGCAATACCCCAAAAAAGTGATTTGCGACTCCTCTTAAAAAAGAATTATCTTTTAATAAATTACAAGTTCGTTGAATTAAATTAAAGTTTTTACTTGTATTTTGTCGTAAAAAGTAGTATACTATATCCATATGAATACTAATTATCATGAGGTGGAGCATGGCTGCAAGCTATAAAAAGCTGTTCAAAATGTTGATTGATCGTGAGATGAAAGGAAAAGATCTCGCCGCAAAAGCGGGTATCAGTACAGCAACACTTGCTAAAATGAAAAAAGACGGTGCGACTGTATCAAGCGACGTGCTTGTGAAAATTTGCACAGCGCTTGAATGCACAATGGATGATATAGTTGAGATAGTGCCGGATAATGAATAACAGAGGGGAAATAAATGTCTAACCAATTCTTGACCAATTACACCGAGGTACTCCGCTTGCATTGGCATAACCGTAGACTTTGGCGAGTGCAGTATAGGTCTCTCCATACCTCAAAGCGCCCTTTGATTCCTTGGAAGCCCGTGCTTGACAATACACCAGAGAATATTCGAGAGGCCTGCAATGAAATGATGCTTGGCTTGTTGACTAAAGACGATGCTTGGGAGTATGAAAATGAATGGCGAATTTTAATTAACGCTTCAGAGAATTCTGAATTGGCGATGCCGAAAATATCCTGCGTGTATTTAGGTGCATCTATCGAAAAAGAAAATAAAGTAAAGATTCTAAATACGACTCTATGAACGAGTCTATGAGGACAACGTAAACGGCAAGGTCACGGACGATTGGTTTATGCGACTGTCTCACAAATACGAGGTGGAGCAAGAAGAACTCAAAAAGCAGATGTTTGATCTCAAGAACAAGGTTGAACGCCAGCATCGCATTGATGAAGCTCGCTTTTACAAGAAAATGCGCATGTATTCTCTTGAGGACGGCAGAAAGCAGCTTGAAAGATACAATGCTCGCTCGAACGATATCCCTAAGATCTGTCTTAATTTCCGTTCTCCTAATGAGGTTCTGGCTGAATATCTTGCTATTATGT
>SVND01000050.1 GCA_015067075.1 Oscillospiraceae bacterium | reverse complement strand
TCCTTCTATGTTTATTTTACTTGCGGTTGGCTAGACCCGCTTGTATTATACCATAGAAGGTGTTTTTTGTTCAACGGCAAAAGCCTCTACTGAACCACCTGCTTAGCAGGTGGTTTTCTATAACCAATAAAAAGGTCTGTACAGCTGAAAAGCCGTGCAGACCTTTTTGCGCGGTTGACGAGGCACTCGGTAGGAGCAAAAAACGAGCAAAGCTCGTTCGTGAATCGCCCGTGTCCTCGACCAAGCATACGGCAAAGGTACCCTTATTCTTATTAAAAATCTGTGGGCAAATAAATAGGCGTGATGCTCCGCTTAGAGTATCACGCCTGAATGATAGTTTTAGCTTATCAGTTATTAGGTATCATAGCGTTTTTGGATTTTTCATGGGAGTGCTCTCGGAAGACCTCCTGTTTGCCGACGAGGTTTTCCAAAAGTGCGCATGTTTCCGCTTTATCGTAAGTTTGATAGCGCAGATGCAAAATATCGCCCTCTGCCATGCCAATGCTGTGTATGTCGGAGGCTTTTTTTACAGATAAAACGACGCAAGTGGGCGGCCAAAGTATATCGGGAATCTCTTTTCCAATGACAAAAGAACCCTTTCCTACTGTCATATAGGCGTCTACAACGGTGGCGATCATGCCTTTATAACGGTCTTCAACCTTAGTTTCAATAACAGTCTCCGTAAAAGAGTGAATACCGATGGTCTCGATGGTGAGATATGCAAGAGTAACGGATGCGGCGATGGGCAGGATGTTTGCAAAGCCGCACAAAGCCTCGATGGCAAAAACGATGGCGGTGATAGGTGTTCTCGACGATGCGGAGAGGAAAGCCGCCATACCCATAACGACGGTTATGACGTAATATTCCTTCGGCAGGATCTGTAAAGCTATCATTGCCTTGCCGCAAACGGCGCCTATCATTGCACCGAAGGCGAGGGAGGGAACGAACAGACCGCCCGTAACGCCTGCGTTGCTGGCAACGATGAGAAGAATGGCGCGAACGCATAAATAAAGAAGGAGCATATACCAAACGCCGTGTCCATCAAGAACGTGCTCGACGATGTGGTGACCTGTGCCGAGAAATTCAGCGGATACAAGACCGATAAGTGAAATGCACACAAAAACGATAATTATCTTTAATGTAAGGGGAAGCTTTGCAAGGGTGTCTTTGAAAAGTTCAAAGAAAAAGCGGTAAACTCTTGTGAAAAGCGTTGCAAACAGCGCGCAAACAAGACCGACTATGAGCGATGCCCACATATATTTAAGTGGTAAAACCGTATCTATGGTAAAATCAAAAAGAGTGGGGCTTACGCTGAAAAGACTGCAAAGAAGCTGCATTGTGGAATTGCCGAAAACGACGGCAATGGCGGCTGTCATGAATATCATCGGTGAAAAGCGGCGGTGCGCCTCCTCAAAGGCGAAGAAAATGCCTGAAATTGGTGCGCCCGTAGCCGCGGCGAAGCCTGCACAAGCACCGCCTGTCATTATATATCTGTCCCAAGCCTGATTATTCTTTGCAAAAACTCGGACTGTACCGCGTCCCACGGCGGTGCCCATCTGTACGCTTGGACCTTCGTTGCCAAGGGGAATACCTGCAAGGTATGAGAGCAAAGCAGAGGTGAAAAGCAAAAACACGCTTTTTATCCAGCTAAAGGTGACAAGTCCGCGTAAAATAGCTATGGACGTGGGGATGCCGCCTCCGCGACAGCTTGGCGATACCTTGAGTATCAGCGACGCAATAAAAGCTACCACCGCTATGCCCGCGAGCAAAAGGGGAATATAAGCGGGGTTACTTCTGACGAAAGCGTATATATTTTCCGAATGGGAGATAACAAAGGAGGCGGCTATCTTGAAAAGGAAGATGAGCACACCTGTTAAAACACCTGTAATGCCCGAAAAGAGAAGGCAGGGGATGAGGATATTTTTAATATATGTTAAACGGTTTTTTTTCATTTTGACATCTGCTCCGATGGGGATTTTTTATATTATATCACGGTTTAGTGTTTTTTTCAGCGTTATGGACAAAATCAAAGCGCACAATAATGCGAAAATAGCATACTGAGCGCAAAGTTAAGCGTGTTAAAAATGAAAATGGGGATTTACCATCTTTTTATAAAGCGCCGCGCAGCCCTCGCCGATCTCGTGGGCGGCAAAAGCGTAGTTACCTGTAAACTGCGGCTCGGACACGTTGCGTGCCTCGTTGCCGTTGACAGAGCTGCTGTCACAAAATTCAAGCAGCTTGTGGATCTTGTTTTTCGGATCGCCGTCGAAAAATTCAAGCATATCGCGGATGTTCGGCGAGTCCATACCTATGATAAGATCGTAATGCTCGTAATCCTCTTTGGTTATCTTGCGCGCCTTGTGAGGGGGACATAGTTTACCTGTAACATATTTAAAAAGATGAATTCTCACAAGGGAAAGCATATCGCTTCCTTCCACAGTGTCACGGCATGCGGCTGATGCGATCTCGAAATCATCAATTTTGCCGTCAACCTGGGCGATAAATTTGAAAATATTTTCTGCCATAGGTGAGCGGCATATGTTATTTTGGCAAACAAAAAGTATTTTCATAAAAATCTCCTGCTAAAAAGTGTCGATAACTGCGAAATCGTCCATTATCTTTTTGTAAAGGGCATCACAGCCGACGGCGACGTCGTAACCACATTGGGCGAAGTTGCCGGTGTACCAAGGGTCTGATATATTGCGATTGCCGTTTATGGCGCTGTCGTGAAAATCAAGAAGCTTGTGTATTTTATTTTTGGGATCGTCACCGAAAAAGCGGATCATGTTTTTGATGTTCATGTCGTCCATGCCGATGAGAAGGTCATAGTAATCGTAATCCTCGGCAGTTATTTGGCGTGCGCTGCGAGGCTCGAAGGGAATTTTGTGCTTACGCAAAAGTGATCTTACAGGGGGATAAACGTCGTTGCCTATCTCTTCTCTGCTTGTTGCGGCGGAAGCAATTTCAAATCTGTCTGCAGTACCTGCCTTGCGAACGATATCTTTGAAAATAAATTCTGCCATAGGTGAGCGGCAAATATTACCGTGGCAAACAAATAAAATTTTCATAAGCTCATCCCTTCTGAAAAAGTGTCAAGAGTAAAAGTGCGCCGAAAAGCCGTGCTTTTCGGCGCACCCATAAAATGCTTATTAGTTGAGTTCTGCGAAGTACTTGATCGTTCTGACCATCTGGCTTGTGTAGGAGTTCTCGTTGTCGTACCAAGAAACAACCTGTACCTGATATGTGTCGTCGTCGATCTTAGCAACCATTGTCTGAGTTGCATCGAAGAGAGAACCGTACTTCATACCGATAACGTCAGAGGAAACGATCTCTTCAGTTGTGTAACCGAAGGATTCTGTAGCAGCAGCCTTCATAGCGGCGTTGATGCCTTCCTTAGTAACGTCCTTGCCCTTAACAACAGCGATAAGGATAGTTGTGGAACCTGTGCAAGTGGGAACACGCTGAGCGGAACCGATGAGCTTGCCGTTAAGTTCGGGGATAACAAGACCGATAGCCTTTGCAGCGCCTGTGGAGTTGGGAACGATGTTCTGAGCGCCTGCACGAGAACGGCGAAGGTCGCCCTTTCTCTGAGGACCGTCAAGGATCATCTGATCGCCTGTGTAAGCATGAACTGTTGTCATGATACCGCTCTGGATGGGAGCATACTCGTTGAGAGCCTTAGCCATGGGAGCAAGGCAGTTTGTTGTGCAGGATGCAGCGGAGATGATCTTATCTTCAGCTGTAAGAGTGTTGTTGTTTACGTTGAAAACGATAGTGGGAAGGTCGTTGCCTGCGGGAGCAGAGATAACAACTTTCTTTGCGCCTGCTTCGATATGAGCAGAAGCCTTTTCCTTGGATGTGTAGAAGCCTGTGCATTCAAGAACAACGTCTACGTCAAGAGCGCCCCAGGGGCAATCCTTAGCGTCTTTGCAAGCGTAGATCTTGATTTCCTTACCGTCAACGATAATGGAATCTTCTGTAGCTTCAACTGTGTGCTTCTCTTCGCCGAATGTGCCGAGGAAGGAACCCTGAGCTGTATCATACTTGAGAAGGTGAGCGAGCATTTTCGGGCTTGTAAGGTCGTTGATAGCAACTACTTCATAACCTTCAGCGTCAAACATCTGACGGAAAGCAAGACGACCGATACGACCGAAACCGTTAATAGCAACTTTTACTGACATTTTTATGTCCTCCAAACTAATAATATTCTAATGACAGATTATACCTCATTTAAGGCGTTCTGTCAAGATGTTTTTATAAATTATTCCGCAAACTTTGATGTTTTATTAACATTTTTTTCGCGAAATAAAGAGAAAAAAGAAAAAACTAATCTTTTTTTGTGCTTTTTCGTGACGGCAGGGGAAGTTCATCGTACGTTATGCGGATAACGTCGGCAAGAACAAACAGCTCGTCGCTCAGATCGGTAATAAGTAGGCACGGGCGCGCACCGCTGTAGGGCGGTACCTCAAGATATTTTTTCATGTAAAGCTTGCCTGCTTCCGTGTTTTTGACGAAAAGGCGGTCTTCTCTTATGAGTGCAACCATTTTGCCGTTGCAGTAGATGTTGTAATTGCCCTGCGTCGATTTGTAGGTTATCTCACCGGCGGAGCTGATGCGAGAAAGTATGAAATTGAGAAAATCCGCAGTAGACGCCATGTTACACCTCTGATGAAAATTATGTACATATTATAAATGAAAATTCGGTTTTTGTCAATGAAAAAATGAATATTGCGCATAACGCTTGACCTTTTGGGAAATTTGTGATAGAATTTAAGCAATAACCGAAAAGGAAATCGAAAATATGAAAAAAATATATATTCTCATACCGGCATATAAGCCGGAGAAAATCATGATCGATTTTTTAAAAGAACTTTGCGAGAAGACTCGTGATATCGTCGTCGTAAACGACGGAAGCGGCGAAGAATACGACGGCGTTTTCGCCCGTGTCCGCGAAATGGGAGTTGAAGTTATTGCCCACGATGTGAATAAGGGCAAGGGAGCAGCGATAAAAACGGGTATCAAGTATATCAGACAGATATGCCCTGAGGTTGCAGGCGTTGTTACGGCTGATTGCGACGGACAGCATACGCCGAAGGATATAATGAACGTTGCCGAAAAGCTTTGCGGCGGCGACTTCATTATGGGTATAAGAAACCTGAGAAAAAATATTCCCCTGCGTTCTTTTATCGGAAACAGCATTATGCGCCTTGTATATTGGCTTATAACGACCATATACCTTCACGATACGCAAACGGGCTTGCGCGGCTTGCCTGCATCCATGTTTGACGATCTTTTAAGGCTCAAGGGAAACAGATACGATTACGAAATGCGAATGCTGCTTCAGCTTCGCAGATGGCACGTAAAGGTGGATCAGGTCGAAATTGAAACCGTTTACATAAATAATAATGCAGGCTCCCATTATGATACGCTTCGCGACTCGTTGCGCCTTACCAAGCAGATGTTCGCCTACGCAATGCCATGCCTTATTCTTGTGGGACTTGGCTACCTTGCGTTTTGGCTGTTTTCCATGATACCCAGCATCGCATCGTATAACGAGGTCTACGCTCAGCTTTTGTCGAGAGCTATCGTCGTTATACCGTCGCTGATGATAAACCGCGAAAAGAAGGGCACTCGCTACGGAACGAAGCTTGCGACGACACTTGTGCTCACGGTGATAAGCCTTGTGCTTGTGTTTATGCTTTCCGCTGTAATGCCGCCGCTTGCCGCAAAGCTTGTAACGGACGTTGCGCTGTTCATTTTCGGCAGAGTGCTGTACTCCAATATGTAATGCATATAAAAGCGCCCGGCAGAGCTTGTCGGGCACTTTTGAAGAGGTATAAAAAAATGTATGGTTACGGCTTTTCAGCCGTCAAGCTTTAATTTGCTACGATAAGACCGTAATTTCCGTCGTTACGCTTGTAGACGACCTGAACGGTGTTGTCGGTAATATTTTTGAAAACGAAGAATTGGTGGTCAAGAAGCTCCATTTGAAGGATAGCTTCGTCAACGTCGATCGGCTTCATATCAAAGCGTTTTGTTTTAATAAGCTTGTATTCGGGGGCCTCGGGCTCGGTGGGAAGCGCATCGAAGGCGTTTTCACGAAGTTTTTTGGAAAGACGTGCTTTATGCTTCGTGATTTGTCTTTCGAGGACATCGACGGAAAGATCAATTGCGGCGAAAACGTCTCCGTTTTCCTGCTGTGAGCGGAAGATCATACCGCCGTAGCTGATGGTCGTTTCCGCAATGTGACGGCCGCGTTCAAGGGAAAGCTTGACTGTGGCGTCGGCGTCTTCGTTAAAGAATTTATCGAATTTACGGTATTTTTTCTCGATGTAGTCTTTAACCTTGGTGTCAACCTCGATTTTTCGTCCGATAACAGTAATCTTCATATTATTGCCTCCATTCTGTTTTGCAAAGAGGATTTACCTTTTGCTTGATTATATTGTAACATATTTCACAATAAAAATCAACAAAAATATAAAAAATTTAACTAAATTTTTAAAAACGCGGCGAAAAAATAAATTTTTAATATTTTGCAAAAAAACTCTTGACATTATCGAAGGTTTAATGTATAATGTAGTGTATCTACACGCAGTAACCTCTTAGGCGAAATGCGGAGGGAGGGATATCAATGTCAGAAGTCGAAGTAAAAAAGGGCGAGTCTTTGGACAGTGCTCTTCGCAGATTTAAGCGTCAATGTGCTCGTTCGGGAGTCTTGGCCGAGGTCAGAAAGAGAGAGCATTATGAAAAGCCGAGCGTAAAGCGCAAAAAGAAATCCGAAGCCGCAAGAAAGCGCAAGTATAAGTAAGCGCGACAAATCCCGTAAGGGTTCCAACGGACAAGGCGAAAGCTTTGTCCGTTTTAATTTGCAAAAAAGTGAAGTGCGAGTTTTCGTGATGCAAAAAAAGGACGGAGAATTTTTTCTCTGTCCTTTTTGCGGGTCATGATTTAAATATTACTTATCCAATCCGAAAAATTTTTCTGCGTTGTTATAGCAAATATCGGCTATCATTTCACCTGTATGCGTGTCCTCGACGTATTCGCCGTTTTCAATGAGCGTGCCGATGTAATTGCAAAGCACGCGGCGGAAGTATTCGTGGCGCGTATAGGAAAGGAAGCTGCGGCTGTCGGTTAGCATACCGACGAAGGTGCCAAGCGCGGAAAACTCAGAATAAGCCTTTATCTGATTTTCCATGCCGCGGCGAGTGTCGCTGAACCACCAAGCGCTGCCTTGCTGTACCTTTGCCATCGTGCCTTTGCCTGTAAAGGCGCCGCAAATGCTCAAAAGTCGTTCGTTATCGCGCGGGTCAAGAGAATAAATAATGGTCTTGGGAAGCTTGCCCATGCTGTCGAGCTTGTTGAGCAGGGGAATAATGCCGACGATGGAGCTTGCGCCGATAACGTCAAAGCCGGTGTCCGCGCCGATGGAGGCAAACATACGGCTGTTTATGTTGCGTGTAACGCCGCAATGGATCTCGCAAACGATGTGCCGCTCGCTGAATGCGGAGCAAAGAGCAATAAGCAAAGCCGTTTTGTATTTGTCGCCTTGCTCCTTCGTCACAGCTTTACCGTTTAACGCATCGCGCAGGATAGCGTCGCATTCGTCCTCGGTGTACTCGGCAAAGGGAACGTAATCCATGCCGCAATCGGCGGCAACGCATCCGTTTTCAATGAAAAAGTCAAGCCGAGCGGTAAGTGTGGAAACAAGGTCTGCAAAGGAAGAAATATTGCCCAGCTTTTTGATATAATCGGTAAAGCCTGCCTTGTCGATGGCGATAGCCTTGTCGGGGCGGAAGGCGGGCAAAACCTTTGTTTCAAAGCCGGAAGATCTGATAATGCGGTGATATTCGAGGCTGTCCGTGGGATCGTCCGTTGTGCAGATGGCTTTTACACCTGACATGGTTATCATTTGGCGAACGGAAAGTGTTTTTAAAATTTCACCTGTTTTCGTCCATATATCCTCGGCAGTTTCGGGGGAGAGAGGCTCGTCAATGCCGAAAAAGCGCTTGAGCTCAAGTGCGCACCAAGTGTAAATGGGGTTTCCGATAAGGCGCGGCATAATTTCAGCAAAGGCGAGGAATTTTTCCTTATCCGAAGCGTCGCCCGTTATGTAACGCTCGTCAACGCCGCAAACGCGCATCTGACGCCACTTGTAGTGGTCGCCGCCGAGCCAGGCCTGCGCGATGTTGTCGAAACGCTTATCCTCAGCAATTTCAGCGGGGCTGATATGGCAATGGTAATCAATGATGGGCATTTTTGAGGCAAAGTCAAAATATAAATGGCGTGCCGCCTCGTTGGTCAAAAGCATATTTTCATTCATAGCATCATTATCCTTTATATTGATAAGAAAATTATATCAACATAAAATCCGTAAGTCAAGGCAATTATTCACCAACTTTATGCAAATCTTGACTTATTTTTCAAAGCTGAGGACAATATCGGAAAGAACGCTGCCCAAAAGCCTTACGGAAATAAGCGCCTCGTTCAGCGTATTTCCGTTAGTGCCTATTTCAAAAAGGAGCGAGCCGTTGGTCATATGGGTGTTATACCTTTGCGCCGTCAGCACAAGCGGACGCATGATACCCTCATAGCGCTTTTCCATTTCCGACTGTATCCGCAAGGCGAGCCTGAAATTTTCCTGCCAATTATCGTGCTCAAGCCCGTTTACGTCCGTGCCTGCAATTATCATCATTTGTGCCGCGTTTACTCCGTCGATACGCTTTATCAGCTTGTATTTTTCCTCATCGTTTGAGATGAGTGCGTCGCGGTGCAGGTCGAAAACAAACTGTATGGTGGGATACTTTTTTATGTAAGCCTCGATGCTTGCCAGCGTGTCCTTGTATGATCCGCTGTAGGAAGGATAGTCGTGAAGCTTCGTGTCGTGGATAACGCCGATGCCTGCGTTTGTAAGTATCTGTGCAAGCTCCGCACCGACACGGATCATATTAAGCTCGCTATCCCTTGTGCGATCGTCCGTCTGTCCCTGCTTGTAGCTCGTTACGCCTTCAGCGGTAAAGCTTTCCGTGGTGTGAGTATGAACGATGAGAACGGTCGGATTTGACGCGTCGGAAAAGGAAATATCGGGCGCTGTGACAAGCTCCTTTGAAAGATCGAGGTCAGCATCGACCTTGTTTTTCCATTTGATGCCCGTTTTTTCATCTCTTTTTCCGTCGATGGTTATGGCGACGATGGGCTTGTGACCGTCGGGAATAGCAGTGACGGTGGGCGCGGGCGACGGCTCAGGCACAACGGTGATTATGGGATCGGGATCGGAAAAAATGACGTTGTCAAAGTAAGTCATGGGAATGGGAGATGGCGGAGCATCGGCTTGTACGGGAGTTGGAGTGCATTTCAGCGAAAGCGTACCGACTGCGGCGGAGCTTAAAGAAGCTCCGAGACGGTTTATTATACCTAATGGGCCGCCTGCGGCAAAAATTGTAAAGATAAGGACGCAAAGCGCCGATGAAAGAACGCCGAATTTGATAAAAAAGCTTTTTTTCTTGTTGGTATGCGGTGGAAGCTGATACATAGTTTATCTCCGTGTTCATCTGTGGTTATATAAACATGATATAGCGGATGCGGAGAAAATATTACACACATTGCCATTGAAATGCGGCTCGGAAAATGGTACAATATAAAAAATACTGAAAAGAGCGGAATGTTATGAGCAAGATCGTAAAGATAGAAAAGGATAATATGCAAGCTATCAGCCATCTTTTTGAGGGCTGGAATGAAACGCTTTTGCAAACGTGTATGCAAGGCTATATGGGTACGGCTTACGCTGACAGCGGAGAAAGAGCGCAGGCGGCACAGATAACGGTGGGTGACTTTGTATTTTTTGCGGGCGATCCGGAAAATGAATGCGCGGAAAAGCTGATAAGAAACGTGACGGGGGAGCATTCCCGTCCTTACCTTTTGCTTATTTCTAAAGATGACACGTGGAATGAAGCGATAGAAAAATGCCTCGGCGCAAAAGCGGTGAAAAAAACGCGCTACGCAATTAAAAAAGCGGAAAGCTTTGATAAAGCGAAGCTTGAAAAGTATGAGCAAAGCATTGCCGAGGGCTACGAGCTTAAAATGATGGATGAAAAGCTGTATCATGAGGCGCTTTCAGAGGATTGGTCGAAGGATCTTTGTGCAAATTTCGGAACGTACGAGCATTTCAGCCACCGCGGCATCGGCGTTGCCGCCGTATATAACAGCAAGCTTGTTTGCGGCGCATCGTCCTATACGTATTACGACGGCGGTATCGAGATCGAGATAGTCACCCATAGCGAGCACCGTCAAAAGGGCTTGGCGACTGCGGCAGCGGCAAGGCTTATTTCAGAGTGCGTGGAGAAAGGTCTTTATCCCAGCTGGGATGCGGCAAATCTTATTTCCGTGCGCCTTGCGCAAAAGCTGGGCTATAGCTTTGACCGCGAATATACAAGCTATGAAGTGAAAAGAAATTAAATTAAAAATTATTATTTTTATACTGTACAAATTAAAAAAAATATGTTACAATAATATCGTATGCGTTGAAATTGTAAAATGACATTGAATATGAGATACATTTAAAGAAAGGACGGCAAAGATATGGCAAAGATACTGCATATGGCGGACGTACATCTCGGCGCACCGTTTGCAACACTTGGCGATACGAAAAAGGCGGCAATGATGCGTCAATCCGTGATGGACACCTTTCATCGCGCAATGGTCTACGGTGCGGAAAACGGCGCTGACCTTATTATAATCGCAGGCGATCTTTTCGATAACGGCTTTGTGGGAAATAAGATACTGCGTGAAGCTGAAAAGGCTTTTGAAGCGGCAGGCAATGTTCCCATAGTTATTACACCGGGCAACCACGACTGCATGAGCGGCGGACTGTACGATGCGGCAAATTTTCCGAAAAACGTGTTCGTTTTCCGCTCGGAGGAACAAAGAATTAAGATAGACGCGCTGAAAATGTGCATTTACGGCAGTGCCTATGTGGCTGAGTCCAAGCGTGAAAGAGCGCTTGAGGAGAATATTACAATGCGCTTTGCCGCCACAGACGACGGAGATATCAGCGATTATCTTCATATTGCCATCGTGCACGGTGACGTAACGGAGAGCGATTCGCCCTACAATCCCGTGAGCGTGCGTGACATCCGAGATTGCGGTGCCGATTACGTTGCGCTCGGTCATATACATAAGCCAAGCGGCGTACTTAAGGCAGGAAAGGTGCCGTATGCTTACAGCGGATGCCTTTGCGGTCACGGCTTTGACGAAACGGACGAGCGCGGCTTCATGTTCGGTGAGATAACGAAGGATAAATGCGCCATGGAATTTATTCCGTTTACGGAAAGACAGTATAAAATAGCCGAGGTGGATATCACGTCGGCACAGAGTATGGACGACGTTTACAGCGCAGTTGACAAGGCTGTTGCTGATATAGCCGATAATTCCCTTGTGCGCGTTGTGCTTACGGGAAGCGTTGAGCCGACGTTGAGAATAATTGACGAGCTTGTGCTTGAGCGCTTGGGCAGATTTATTCATGCGGAGCTTGTGGAAGAAACGAAGCCCGTAAAGAATATCGACGATTACAAAAAGCAAAAGAATCTGACGGGTATTTTCACAAGGGGAATACTTGAAAAGGCAGAGCAGGCGGACGAGGCTGACCGCAAGATATATGAAGATGCGCTCAGATACGGTCTTGCGGCTCTTTCGGGAGAAAGGGTGGTTTTCGATGAAGATTAAAAGACTTGTTATCGGAAAATTCGGCGGACTGTCCGACGTTACTCTCGATTTTAACGACAAAATAACCGTGCTTTACGGCGACAACGAAGCAGGAAAATCCACTATCGTCGGATTTATCAAATTCATGCTTTACGGCTTTCCCAAGCGCGGCTCGCAATCTGTGGAGGAAAACGACAGACTTCATTTTACACCGTGGGACGGAAGCGTTGCCTACGGTCAGATGGAGATAGAAACGGCAAACGGCTCGTGGCTTATTGAGCGCTACGCCGACAAACGCGGCACGAAGGTGCTTGACCTGCTTTCCGGCAAGGTGCTTGACACGGGCTCTGCGGAGCTTGGCGAGCTTTTGATGGGCATTGACAGCGCAAGCTTTGAGCGCACCATGCTGGCGTCGCAAAGAGGGCTTACCGTAACGCAAAATGACGGACTTCACAGCAAGATAGGCAGTCTTGTAACCACGTCTGATGAAGCTGTTTCATATGAAAAAGCCATGAATGCTCTGGAAGCGGCTCGCTCGAAGATCGTACCGCGAAGAGGTAAGGGCGGACTGCTTGCGGAGGCGGAGGAAAAGGCTGAAAGCTTCAGAAATGAATTTATCGAAGCGCGCAACAGACAGCAGGGCGCGGCGAGAATTGCGGAACAGATGAAGATCTGCGAAACGACTATCGCGAATTTACAGCAAAAGTACGATGCAAACGCTCTGCAGTATAAGGCATCCACGGCGAAGCGCGCCATAGCACGCCTTAACGAGCTTGAGCAGGCGAAAAAAGAGCTTGCCGAGGTTGAAAAGCAGCTTGATGAACAGCGCGGAGAGCTTACTCGCGGCGAATTTACCGCCGACAGCTCATATCCCACACATCTGAAGGCTCTTATCGGCGAGTACGACAGCGAGGCGATACGCCACGGCGAAGCGGAAAAGCAGGCGATTACTGCGGAGGATTACGCGAAGGATGCGGCGGAAAAATACGCAGAGCTGAACGAGGAGCTTATTCGTGAAACGGAAGCAAAATACGAGCAGATAGCTAAAAAGTCGAAAAATACCTCTACAGCTCTTATTATCTTGGCTGTCGTTTGCTTTGTGCTTGCGGCGGCAGGTGCATGTGTTGCCGTATTTTTTGTTCAAAGCCTTATGATGATATTGCTTTGTGCAAGTGCAGGCGCGGCGGTGATTGGCGCTGTTATGCTCGTTTTGGGTCTTGCGGCGAAGAAAAAGCCCGGAAAATTCCTTGCGGGCGAGGGCTATGAAAGCATCGAAAAGCTCAGGGCTGAAATTGCCGAAAATGAACGTGCGCAGGCTCTTTTGCAATCCATAAACGAGCGCGCGGCGCAGGCGAGAGAGGCTGAACAAAATGCGGCACAGGTCCTTGCAGAGCGTGAGGAAAAGGTGCTTTATTCCGCAAAGCAGTGGGATAGCGAGATCGACTCTGTTGACGGCGCGCGCAAGGCAACGCAGGAGCTTGCAGACCGTATGGACAAAATAAACGAGCTGAAAAATAAGCTTGTTTTACATAAAACGTATCTTGCCCGTCTTTACGGCGGAGCCGATCCGAAGGCGGTGGAGCAGGAGCTTCGTGACGCGGCGGCAGGCTATAAGCTTGAAGACGACGGCGGTGAGGCGGATATTACCCAGCTTGAGGTGCAAAAAGAGCGTCTTACAATACGCCTTAACGAAGAAAACAGAAAGCTCAGCGACCTTAAGGTGTCCATGGCGGCGGAGCGTGCAAGCGATCCTGCCGAGGCGTTTGAAAAGGCGCAGTATTGGCTTGCCAAGGTAGCGGAGCTTCAAGTAAGATATAATGCTCTTACGGCGGCAATGGCTGAGATAAAAGCGGCGTATGACGGAATACATAAACAGTTTGCGCCTCAGCTTAACAGCCGTACGGAGGAGATACTTGCGCAGTTCAGCGGCGAAAAATACGGAGAGCTTTCGGTGAACGACCTGTTTGGCATCGAGCTTCAGAAGGACTCGGCACGCCATGACCTTGCGTATTTCAGCCATGGAACGAGAGATATGGTGTCTCTTGCCATGCGTCTGGCGCTTTGCGATCTGCTTTTTGGTCAGGAGTATCCTGTTGTTTTGGACAGCAGCTTTGACTCCGTTGACGAACAGCGGCTCTACAATTCGCTCAGGCTCATCGACTCCTTTGACCATATCAGTCAGGTAATAATCCTCACGTGCCACGACCGCGAAAAGACGGCGCTGAAAAAGCTTGGCTGCGAATTTGACACAATAAAGCTTTAAAAATAACCGAAGGGGAACAAAATGAAACGAATACTGTCATTTACGGCGGCGGTAGCAATCTTTGTATTGGCTTTACAAATGCAGATACCGGCGAAAGAAACATATGTACCTGCACAGCTTGAGCAGACGGCGAGTGCGGCTCAGCCCGAAACTGAGCAGGAGCAGGAGGTATATTATAAGCGCAATTACAGCTATTACAACGATACATATCTTCGCCTTGTAAATGTTGACCATCCCTTGCCCGACGATTACGTACCGCCCGAGGTCGTTAAAATCAAAAACTCTTCCTATAAAATGGAGCCTGAGGCTGCCAAAGCGGTAAGAGAAATGGTTGACGATATGAAAGCGGTTGGGCTGAAACCGAAAATAACAAGCACATTCCGAACTTACGAAAAGCAGGTAGAGCTTCACGAGCGCAAGGTCGCCCAGATGCGTAAAAAGTACGGTTCGAGTAAAACGGAGGAGGAGGCGCGAGCGATCGCCGCAACTATCGTTGCTATCCCGAACACGAGCGAGCATCAGACGGGGCTTGCCGTTGACATAGTCGGACCTGACGGAACCACCGATAATTTCGAAGGCACGGCAGAGGCAAAATGGCTTGAGGAAAACAGCTGGAAATACGGTTACATACTTCGCTATCCCGTTGACAAAACGGAAGTGACGAAGATAATATATGAGCCGTGGCATTTCCGCTACGTGGGCGTTGAAAATGCAAAGGCTATCTACGAAAGTGGGCTTTGCCTTGAGGAGTATATAGAACGCCTTGTAACAGGAAAATGATGGAAAACGGACGGAGAATGCAAATTCTCTGCCCGTTTTTTTGGTTATAGAAAACCACCTGCTAAGCAGGTGGTTCAGTAGAGGCTTTTGCCGTTGAACAAAAAACACCTTCTATGGTATAATACAAGCGGGTCTAGCCAACCGCAAGTAAAATAAACATAGAAGGA
>SVND01000049.1 GCA_015067075.1 Oscillospiraceae bacterium | reverse complement strand
TTTCCCTGCTTCACAGTAGGGACAGGTTTCTTGCCTGTGCAAAACAAAAGGAAATAACGGCTCTGCGAGCCTACACCTCACCACCGCCTGCGGCGGAGCCTCTCCTCAAGGAGAAGCCTGAAAAAGCCTTCCCCTTGAGGGTAGCGAAGCGGCGTTATGCGTAAAAAACGCAAGCGTGACCGAGCCGCAGCGAGACAGGTGTCAGCTTCGCTGACGGATGAGGTGAAAAAGCCTTTTCTTCATGTAGCCGTATAATAAAGGCTCCCTCTGGGAGGGAGCTGGATTTTTGCCGAAGGCAAAAAGACTGAGGGAGAGGGTGCAAAACTATGTAAAAAGAGCAGGGATGAAACCCTGCTCTTTACTTATTTAATTGTTCTTACAGAGCGTTGAAAAGTCTGTATACCGTAAGGATAGACTGCTCTCTCGTGTATGTGCGAAGGGGGCTGAAGTTGGGAGGTGTTGTCGTGCTTGTGCCGTTCATTACACCTATTGTATTTACATAGTAAATAAATTCTTTTGCCCATGCATAGATATCGTCTGCGTCTGCAAATGCTACTTCGCTTGCTGTGATGTCAGCGCCAAGTACCTTTGCCGCAAGTGCAAGCATCTTTGCCGCTTCCTGTCTTGTAATATTTGCTGTGGGATCGAATGCACCGCTGCTGCGTCCGTTTACGATACCCAGCTTTGCTGCTGCGATCACGTTTGCGCTATCTGTATCGGGGAAGGATACCTCTGCCTTTGCATCTGCATAGCCTGCGATCACGTCAGCGATAGCCTTGCCGCTCTTCTTTTCGATCATCTTGATGATAAGGTCACAGAAATCGCTTCTTGTGATATCTGTTGTGTAATTGCTGTTAACGTGAGCGGGAACGAGGTCAGCTTCGAGAGCCTTAAGGATCTCTTCCTTTGCCCATGCAGAAGGCTCGCCGTTGAGTGTCGGGCCAGCAGGAGCAGGTGTCGGGTCTGCGGGCTTTGCGGAAACGAGGCTTTCATAATCCTTAACAGGCTGGTCTCCTTCAACAAGCGCCATGCCGTCAAACCACGCCGTACCGCTCATCGTGCCGTTCATCGAGCAAGCAAGCTTAAGGAAAATACCTTCCTCTACATGGTTAGCAGTAAACGTTGTGGATATCAACGTCCAATCCTTTGTTCCGGAAATTCTTTCACTGCTGACATTGTCCCAACCGTCAGGATAACTGTTATCGCTGCTGTCAACAAACATTACCTCTACAAAAGCTCCTGAATCCATTGTCATAAGCTTATTTGTCTTTACATAAGCCTGGAACGTGTACGTTTTGCCTTTTTCAAGCATTGTGGAATTTGCTACTACAAACATACCGCCGTGCTGTATGTTTTTATTGGGATAAGATATCTTTACGGAATAGTCTCCGAATTTTTTCACTTCAGAGTCAAAAGATATAATATCTTTCCAATCGGGATCGCCGTTTATCCATCTTCCGAGCAAGGGCAATGTTGCGGAATCAACGCCCGGAAAATATGCAGTAAGCGGAAAATCCTGCATTGCTTCCTCGTCGATGGGAATAAGGTTTTCTGTTGCCGAGCCCGTAAAGCCAACGAGAAGCGTTGCGAGCATCATAATTGCCATGACCAAAGAGATAAATTTTTTCATAATAGACTCTCCTTTGTAGTTTGATATTTTAATTATATCATTTGTGACGCTGAATGTAAACACACAATATTAACTTTTACTTGTAATATTTTGTGTTTCTTGCAATATTGTATTGCTATTTTCGTGAAATCGGTTTATAATGTTTGTGTATATCTATAGAGGGAGGAAATTCTCTTGTCTGACACCATTAATCTTATGCTGTATTCAAACACCTCATACTTTTCACGTAACGAGCAATACAGCAAGCTCAACATGTCCGTAAATATGTACGAACGGCGCAATGATCATAAATTTTCTTTGCATTGGCACGATTTTTACGAGCTCGAGCTCATCGTGGACGGCACTGTCACGCACACTGTAAACAACCATGAATACCACTTAAAACGCGGAGATATTCATTTTATTACTCAAGCTGATTTTCACAAAATCACCATCACTTCTCCCACGGTTACCATTTTCAATCTTGTCTTTTTGCCAAAAGCCCTTTCTTCCAACGTAATGGACAGCATTCTTTCCTTGGGATTTTGTCATACATCACTTACCGAAAAACAGTTCAACGAGATTTATTCCGAGCTCCAATTTCTTCTTGAACAATATAACAATATTGCTATTGCTCCGAATACCCTGCTTTTGAACAACTCCTTGGAAAGAGTCCTTATCCTTTTTTTGAATACCGTTTTTCCCGACGGCTATCCAAAAGCAACGGAAAAGCGGATTCGTCCGCTTCAAAACGCACTTATTTATATGCGTGAAAATTACTCTCGGCCCATTACTTTAAGCGATGTTTCCAAAGCCGCCAATCTTGAAACAACTTATTTTTGCAGATATTTTTCAAGCCACATGAATATGTCCTTTACCGACTATCTCAACAAGCTTCGTTGCAGTATCGCCTCGTGCTTTCTCTCTGCTTCCGACAGACCTATAGAGCAGATCGCCTTTGATGTAGGCTATACATCCGCTTCATACTTTTCAAAAACATTCCGTCGGTTTTACGGTATATCCCCTGTCGCCTATCGCCGCAACAACGGGAATCTTTGATCTATTTTTACTATTCTACTGTAGAATACATAGGGTAAGGTGCAAAATGTGAGCAGTTTTATTTCATATTTTTCACCCTTCTGCATCTATTTCATGCAATTCCAAAAAAAGACTGTATATCATGACAAAAATGCAAGTTTTACTTGCTTTTTTTGTCGCATTAGTGTAAAATATATATACCTTATTATATATGTACTTAATTTTTAAGGAGAAATTTGCTACAAATTATGCTTTTGAATTTCAAACCGCTTGACCGTGTCCATGCGGAAGGCTTACTTGAGCTTTGTCTGATGAACAATTACGGCACATGCGATACAACTCCGCTCACACTTTGGCTATGGGCTCCATTTTACAAAACAGAATACGCCGAAGCTATTTCTCTATCAAAAAGACGCATGGTTTTCATACGCCATACAAAGCCGTGCTCCCGTCTGGCATATATGTTCCCCATGTGCCACGAAGACGATACGGCTGAAGCACTTGACATACTTGAACAAAACGTTGGCAAGCGCATTATTTTCACCAATGTTACCTCTTTGCAAAACGACGTGCTTTTAAAGCGTTACGGCGAGCGTGCCGATTCTTTGAATAAGCGCGACTGGGCTGATTACATCTACGACAGCGAGGACCTGTCGTTTTTTAAAGGAAAACGCTTCAGCGGTCAGCGCAATCACATGAACAGCTTCATCAAGTCCGAGCCTGAATGGCGTTTCGTTAAAATAACGCAGGATAACGCACATCTTGCCACCGATTTTTTGCGCACATTAGAAAAAGACCTTCCAGCTCCTTCCGACGCCTTCGAGCTTTTTGAACGGACAAGCACGAAAGAGCTCTTCTTCGACTACAGCTTTAGCGGTATGCTTGGCGGATATATTGAAACAAAGAACGGTATAGTTGCGCTTGCTGTCGGTGAAGTCATCGGCGATATGCTCTACGTCCACATAGAAAAGGCGATGAGGAATGTGCGCGGCGCATATCAGATGATCGTGAGCCAATTTTCCCAAGCCTTTGCAATAAACGGCGTACGATACATAAACCGCGAAGAGGATGTGGGCGACGAGGGACTTCGCACATCGAAGCTTTCCTATCACCCCATTAAGCTCAACGAAAAGTACACTGTAGCCATAAAAGCTTAATAAAATCAAAAAAGCTCTTGTATCTTTTCGCATTTTGTGTTATTATATTATTTATAGATTATCATGCCTGTATTATGCAGAAAGGAGTCGTGTACATGGGATGTATCATAGCCGTCGCATCCGGAAAGGGCGGTGTCGGTAAAACTACCGTTTCCGCAAATTTAGCATACGCCATATCTGACAAAGGGTTTTCCGTTGCCGTTATAGATATGGATCTTGGTCTTTCTTCCCTCGACCTTGCCCTCGACGTTTCCGGCGCTGTTTATGATATAACCGACGTTTCAAACGGTACGTGTACAGCAGACGATGCTTTTATCCGTTTAAATGACGGCAAGCTGTTTTTTATTCCCGCTTCCGCATTTTCCGGATATGAAAGCCTCAACCGCGACAGCTTCACCGACACGCTCCGCCTGTTAAGACAGCGCTTTGATTATATTATCCTCGATGCCCCTGCGGGAATAGGCACAGGCTTTCACGTTTGTGCCGCCGCTTGCGACAGATTATATCTCGTTGCAACGCCCGATGCTTGCACGGCGAGAGATTGCGAGCGCACGGTTTTAGCCGCCGCTCAATACGAAATTGATGAGATTCGTCTTATCCTGAACAGGATCGACGTAAAAAACATGAAAAAAAGCATCTCACTCAACATAGATCAGATGATCGACACGAGTGGCATATGGCTCTTGGGCGCTATTCCCGAGGATAAACGCATTGCGCTCAACGCCTCCCGCAGCACGCTTTGCGTTAACGATAAGCGCCGTTCGGGAAAAATGCTTTCAAAAGCAGGCGCCGCTTTGGAGCGTATTGCTTTGCGCGCCACGGGAAAACGAGTTCCACTTTCGAAATTTTGGTAATATCTTAAAAGGTGCAAAACATTATGAACATAGCATTATCCTCACACGACACAAGAAAAGAGCTTATGATAGCCTTTTGTAAGGCACATGAGGCTTTACTTTCCACTCACTCGCTCATAGCTACAGCTACTACTGGAAAAGTAATTTCAGGGCACACTAACCTGTCCGTAACGAATCTTCTTTCAGGCAGACAGGGCGGCATCCAGCAGCTTACCACACGCGTTGATTTCAGCGAAATAGACGTTGTCATCTTTTTCCGCGACAATACTGCGTATCCCTTCACCGACGACGAGCTTGAGCTTATGCGCGCTTGCGACGTACACAATATTCCCACCGCCACAAACATTTCAACAGCCGAGGTACTCATTTCGGCAATAGAGCGCGGTGAAATTGAAACTGCCGCGGCAAAGAAGCGCCGCCGCACAGTAAAAAAAGAACGCAAGGTCGTAACCTTGCGCGGTTTTTGATTAAAGAAGCAGAAAGGCTTGATATAAATGGAATTATTGACAAGAGCACCGAAGGGAACGAAGGACGTACTTCCCTCGGAATCGTATAAATGGCAGTATGTTGAGGGAGTTCTCCGCGAAACGGCTCGGCAGTTCGGCTACAGTGAGATACGCTTTCCCACCTTTGAGCATACGGAGCTGTTCGAACGCGGCGTTGGAGACACGACCGACGTCGTGCAAAAGGAAATGTATACCTTCAACGACAAGGGCGGCCGTTCCATCTCCCTTCGTCCCGAGGGAACTGCATCCGTTGCACGTTCTTACCTTGAAAATTCTCTTTACGCCCAGACTCAGCCCACAAAGTGCTATTATATTGCGGCAAACTTCCGCTATGAAAAGCCTCAGGCAGGCAGATACAGAGAACATCATCAGTTCGGCGCTGAATGCTTCGGCGCAAGCGCACCCAGCGCAGACGCAGAGCTTATAAGCCTTGCCGATACATTTCTTCACAGACTTGGTATAACAAACATAACAGCCCATATAAACTCCATTGGCTGTCCCAAATGCCGCGCCGAATATCACAAGGCTCTTCGCGCATATTTTGAAAATTACAAGGACAAGCTTTGCGAAACCTGCCTGTCCCGTTTTGATAAAAACCCCATGCGTATTCTTGACTGTAAAAGTCCCATTTGCTCGGAAATTGCAAAAGATGCACCCCGCACTATTCAATATCTTTGCGATGAATGCCGCGACCATTTCGACAGCGTTCGCAAGTATCTTGATGCCATGGGCATCAGCTACGAGGTAGACCCGGGCATCGTGCGCGGACTTGATTATTACACAAAAACCGTTTTCGAGTTCGTTTCAAACAGCATAGGCGCACAGGGAACAGTTTGCGGCGGCGGCCGTTACGACGGTCTTGTTTCACAGTTTGGCGGTCCCGCAACTCCCGCACTTGGCTTTGGAAGCGGTATTGAGCGTTTACTCCTCGTTATGGATGCGCTCGGTATTGAAATTCCCAACAATAACAGCAAGCTCAAGATCTTCGTTGCCGGCATCGGAGAAAAAGCCGATATGGCGGCACAAACTCTCGTCTACCGTCTGCGCAAGGCAGGAATTGCCGCAGAACGTGACACCCTTTGCCGTTCACTCAAGGCACAGATGAAATACGCCGACAAGCTTTGCGCTGAATATTCCGTCGTGCTCGGTGACGATGAAGTTGAAAGCGGCAATGCAAGACTTAAAAATATGGCTACAGGTGAAACAGTCGAAGTTCCCCTCGACGCCTTGGAACAATATCTTCAGTAACGACAGATGCGAATTAGAAAGGATTTGATTTAATTGGCTAAATATACATTAAAAAGAACTCATTATTGTACAGACCTCTCTGCCGCCGATATCGGCTCTGTTGTAAACGTCTGCGGCTGGGTTCAGCGCAGCCGTAACCTCGGCGGTATCATCTTCGTCGCTCTCCGCGACAGAACGGGTCTTTTACAGCTTCGTACATCTGAAGCGGAAAATAAAGAAATATTCGACCTTGCCTGCGAGCTTAAGGGCGAATACGTTATCGCCGCACGCGGCACAGTTTGCCCCCGTGAGGACGGAAACGTAAATCCCAACATGAAAACAGGTGAAATTGAAATTAACCTTACGGCTCTTGAGATACTTTCCGAGGCTGAAACCCCTCCCTTTGAGATAGTGGAAAACTCCAATGTAAAAGAGGAAAAGCGCCTTACAAACAGATATCTCGACCTTCGCCGCCCCGACCTTCAGCGCGTCATGATAATGCGCCATAAGGTTGCCGCCATCACTCACGATTATTTTGACAAGAACGGATTCCTTGAAATAGAGACTCCCATCCTTGCAAAGCCCACACCGGAAGGCGCTCGCGACTATCTCGTTCCCTCCCGTGTAAACAAGGGCTCTTTCTACGCTCTTCCCCAATCTCCCCAGCTTTACAAGCAGCTTCTCATGGTCGCAGGCTACGACAGATATATGCAGATCGCCCGTTGCTTCCGCGACGAGGACCTCAGAGCTCACAGACAGCCCGAATTCACACAGATCGACCTTGAAATGTCCTTCGTCGACGTTGACGACGTTATTTCAGTAAACGAAGGATTTTTGAAGCGCCTTTTCAAAGAGACCATCGGCGTTGACCTTCAGCTTCCCCTTCCGCGCATGAAGTATGCAGAGGCTATGGACCGCTTCGGCTCCGATAAGCCCGACCTTCGCTTCGGCTTTGAGCTTCGCGATCTTTCCGACATCGTTGCGGGCTGTGGCTTCAAGGTTTTTGCAGACACAGTTGCAGCAGGCGGAAGCGTTCGCGCCATCAACGTAAAGGGCTTTGCCGATAAGCTTCCGCGCCGCGAGATCGACGGTCTTGCGGAGTTTGTAAAGACATACCGTGCAAAAGGTCTTGCATGGGCTAAGCTTGCAAACGGCGAAATGACGTCCTCCTTCGCAAAATTCCTTACAGCCGACGAAATGAAGGCTATTTTGGAGCGTATGGATGCTTGCGATAACGACGTTATCTTCGTTGTTGCCGATACGAAAAATAAGGTCGTATTCGATTCTCTCGGCGCACTTCGCTGTGAGCTTGCAGAGCGTCTCGGTCTTTTGAAGGCTGACGATTACAAGCTTTTGTGGATAACAGACTTCCCGCTTTTCGAGTACGACGAGGAAGAGGACAGACTCGTTGCAATGCACCATCCGTTTACAGCACCTATGGATGACGATCTTGAGCTTTTGGATACAGATCCTCAAAAGGTACACGCCAAGGCTTACGATATCGTTATCAACGGCGTTGAAGCAGGCGGCGGCTCACTGAGAATTTTCTCCTCCGAGATACAGAATAAGATGTTCCGCGCAATCGGCATCTCCGAAGAGACTGCACAGCTTAAATTCGGATATCTTCTCGAAGCCTTCAAGTACGGCGTACCTCCTCACGGCGGTATGGCATACGGTCTCGACAGACTTATGATGATCCTTTCCGGCAGAGACTCCATCCGTGACGTTATTGCCTTCCCGAAGGTACAGACTGCGGCAGAGCTTATGACGGGAAGTCCGTCCGGTGTTGAGCAAGCACAGCTTGACGAGCTTGGCATCGCAATCGTTGCAAAGGACGAATAATTAAGAGCAAGAGGACTCCGAAAGCAAAGCGAAAGCTTTTTTCAGGGGGGCTTGCTACGGTTCCTCAATTTATATATTACGCTTTAAGCTAAAATTGAAAGGAATGGTTTACCACATGATCGAAGTAAGTCATCTGACTAAACGGTACGGAAAGAAATACGCCGTCAGAGACATCAGCTTCAAAGTCAACGACGGAGAGATCCTCGGCTTCCTCGGCCCTAACGGTGCAGGAAAGTCTACGACAATGAACATTTTGACAGGATGTCTTTCCGCGACGGACGGTGTCGCTAAAATAGACGGCATCGACGTACTTGAAGACCCTCTGGCAGCAAAAAAGAAAATAGGTTTTTTGCCTG
Organism: Oscillospiraceae bacterium; assembly: GCA_015067075.1. Lineage (GTDB taxonomy): Bacteria > Bacillota > Clostridia > Oscillospirales > SIG530 > SIG530. The sequence goes on along the minus strand of SVND01000049.1, from coordinate 6,457 downwards.
AGCTTCCTCCCATTTATATGGACATGACCGTCGAAGAATATCTTAAATTTGTTTATTCGCTGAAAAAGTGCGACAAAAACGCACTTCCTCGCGAAGAGCATATTGCTGACATATGCAAGCGTGTGCGCATCGACGACGTTTATAAGCGCCTTATAAAGAACCTTTCCAAGGGCTATAAGCAGCGTGTCGGTCTTGCACAGGCGCTTATCGGCAACCCCGAGGTTCTTATCCTTGACGAGCCTACCGTCGGTCTTGACCCGCGTCAGATAATTGATATACGCAATCTCGTAAAAGAGCTCGGCGAGCGCCACACTATTATTCTCAGCTCTCACATTTTGCCCGAGGTTCAGGCTACCTGCTCCCGTGTTATCGTTATAAATCAAGGTGAAATTCTCGCCGACGGTACACCTGAGGATCTTTCCAAGGTCCTTTCAGGCGGTCAGGTCATTATCGTAAAAATGCTTTGCGATAAGGATGCGGCTTTGGCAAAGCTTGAAGCTTGCCCCGATGTTCGTAAGGTCAGCTTTAAAAACGCGGAAAACGACGGCTCCTCTGCCTTCGTCATTGAAGGCGTGCCCGACAAAGACGTCCGCTTTGCAGTTTTTGAAATTGCCAAAAACGAAAACTGGCCCATAATCGGCGTTGAAAATCACGAGCTTACTCTGGAAGAGATATTCCTTGAGCTTGTTAAAAAGCAGGAAAAGGAAAAGAAAGCACAGCAGGAGGTTGAGGAATAATGGGTGCTATTTATAAAAAAGAATTGCAGTCGTATTTCACGACTCCTATCGGCTATATATGCCTTGGCGTTTTTCTCTTCTTTTTCAATATGTTTTTCGTTCAAATGATACTTAATTTGAGCAGCGATGTTACCAATCTTTTCGCAGGCGGAAACATTATGTTTATGCTTCTTTTCGTTCCAATTCTGACCATGCGTCTTTTCAGCGAGGAACGAAAGACTAAAACAGAGCAGATACTTCTCACGTCTCCCGTTTCTCTCACAGGCATAGTTCTCGGCAAATTCTTTGCCGCTTTTACACTTTATGCCATCGGTCTCGCCCTCACTATTCCCGACATGGTCATTCTTTTCATCTACGGTACACCGGGCTTTTGGGTCGTTGTGGGCAACTATTTCGGCATGCTTCTTTTGGGCGCGCTTATGATAGCCATCGGTGTTTTCATTTCCGCTCTTACGGAAAATCAGATAATTGCATGTATCCTCAGCTTTGCTGTCCTTTTCATGCTTTATCTCATCGACTTCCTTATCGTACTCATTCCCTTCGATTGGGTATCCACAATTATCGTTTGGGCTTCTGTTTACAAGCGATATTCCGACTTTACTCAGGGTATTTTCAACCCCGCCGCAGTTATTTACTATTGCAGTATCACGGCCGTATTCATCTTCTTGACTGTGCGTGCCATGGAAAAACGACGCTGGAGCTAAGGAGGGACGCGGAATATGAAGACATTTAATAAAAGATTTTTCAAATACGGTGGCTTCGCCGCCGCAATGACCGCGATTTTTATTGCCGTCATTCTCCTGCTCAACGTGGTTTTCACCTGGGCTGTACGAAATTATTCCTTTAAGATCGACCTTACGGATGAAGGCTTTTACCGCCTTGACCAGAAAACAGTCGATTACATCAAAGGTCTTGACCTTGACGAGCCCGTCAAGATAATGACTGCGATGCCCAAAAGCGATTACGATCGCTACACTACGAGCTACCTTATTAAAGTAAAAGAGCTTCTTTATAACTACGTCAATGATTCCAACGGAAACATCGTTTTGGAATATCACGACGTTTACACTGAACCCGATTTCGTTGAAAAATACGGCACTGATGGTCAGCTTGATGAAAACGCTATCATCGTTGCTTCTGAAAAACGTTTCACCATATTGACTGTAACAGACTTTTTCAAATGGGCGTTTACCACAAATACCTCTTCCGCTACAGGCTACACTCCCGTAGTAAAGGGTTTTGTCGGTGAAGCTACTATAAACACAGCGCTCACCTACGTCACACGCGACGTGCTTCCCACAGCTCTTTTCACATCAGGTCACAACGAAGCGGAAAGCGCTGAAGTAAAACGAATTTTTGAAGCAAATAACTATGTTAACGAAAGCATAAATCTGCTTCAAAGCGATCTTTCTCAGGACACGATGGTACTTATCATAGCTGCTCCGAAAGCTGATTTTACCGATGCTGAAATCGAAAAGATAGATGCTTATCTCGACAACGGCGGCAACATGATGGTATTCCTCTCTCCTGAATATACACTCAAAAATCTTGAATCCTACCTTGAAAAATGGGGTGTTGCCGTAACGCATCATAAGCTTTACGATGCATCATCTTCGCTTGCAAACGATCCGAACGCGCTCATCCTCAGATACGGCAATACAGCTTTCACAAGCGGTCTTTCCGCTTCCAGCACTACATTTGTAGCTCCCAACGCATACGCTTTGGAGACACTCTGGGCACAAAAGGATGCACGAACCGTTTCCCTAGCTCTTAAGAGTTCAGGCTCTGCGTATTTCAACGGCGAAGGCTCTACTCAAGAGGAATTTGAGGACGGCATCGACACGAAGTCACAGTTTATCGTCGGTACTTTAACCGAAAAAACACGCTATGTGAACAACCTTCCCATCGAAACAAAGGTGTTTATTTCATCCTCTTCCGATATGATCGCCGATGAATATATAAGCGCCGGCAACTACGCAAATAGCAAGCTTATAACAAATGCCATTGCTATATTCGGTGACGGAATCGAGAACACCTTTGTCGTCGAAGATAAGGCTATGGGCGATGATACTCTTAATATCGACAGCGATGCATATTCTATTTACGCTATAATCTTCACGGTTATAGTTCCCGTATTGTGCTTTGCACTCGGTATTGTAGTCTACATGCGGAGGCGTCATTTATGAGTAAACGTGTTAAGACCCTGCTCATATCCCTTGCCGCACTTGTCGTGCTCGGTGCTATAGTTTTCGTCCTGCTGTACTTTTTCACTCCCGTTTTTACAACACAGCCAACTAAAACAGCCCTTTATGTGCTCGACCGTAAATCTATAAATTATATTGATATTGATAACGTTTCAAGCAAATATACCCTTCAGAAAACAGGCGACGAATGGGATATAATCGGTATGGAGGATGTGCCTGTAAGCTCAAACGCCATATCAGTCGTGCTTATCAAATATCAATCCATGGGCTTTACAAGGCTCATCGAGGAAAACGTGGAGGATATGGGCAAATACGGCTTTGATTCTCCCCTTTCCACAGTCAATATCAAAACCACCTTGGGTGACGATGTAACCTTTATGATAGGTCGCAAATCACCAACAGGTGAAGGCTACTACATTCGTATGGCAGATGAAAACAACGTCTATCTCGTGGACGATATAGTCGGCGAGATAGGTCTTGACTCAGGTGTCCGCTATCTTGAAAAAATGCTCTATCCCCTCGTGGATACGGCTGACTTTGCAAACACGATGTATGTCAATATAACGGGTAAAAACCGTGAATATGATATGCAGTTCAAACGTAAGTCCGACGAGGAATACAGCGATATGAACATTGTAAACGTATACGATATCGTTGCGAACAACAAGTATTCCGTTGGCATAACGGAAGGCGACGATTTTCTAAAGCTTATGTTCTCGGGAAGCCAAGCTGACGCTATTGTTGATTACCATATCGACGATGCAAAGGCTGAAAAATACGGCTTAAACGATCCGTCATATGTGCTTGAGTTCATGGTCAACGGCGATGAATACAAGGTAACATACGGCTCGCTCACCGAAGACGGCACACAAAGATATGCTGTTTTGGACGGACGTGACGTTGTTTACGCTTACAATGTGACGCGCCTTGAATTCCTTGACACAGAAAACAAGGATATGATCGAGCGAATGGTTATGCTCAAAATGATAACCACCGTTAAGACCATCACCGTAACAAGCGCCGAAGCCTCCCACGAATTCCGTTTAGTCTACGATTCCGCAGGTGAGCTCAGCGTAAAAACACAGCTCGGCTTTGTTGACACAGACATCTTCAAAAATTACTATCAGGTAATTTTACAGATCATGTATGAGGATCAATGTGACGTTCAGCAAAACACAGAGCCTATGCTGACCGTAGATTTCGCCTTCAACGACGGCACAAGCATGAACGTACAGTTTATCCCCTTTGACGATGATGCACGCAAATGCTACGTTTTAATTGATGGCAAGGGCGACTTCTACGTTTTCAAAAAGGATGTTCAAAAGCTCATTGACGACGCGCAAAACGTCGTTGACGGTAACGAAGTTACCACAATAATTTAAAAGGCAACAAGTCGAAAAAGGAGGATCATTATGAAAAGAAAAACTTTCGTGCAACTGCGTGCGATCGCTCTCGCTACTCTGTTCATCTTCGCTATGATGACAACAGCTTTCGCAACACTCGATCTCGATGCAACAAGTGAGATAGCTTCCGGTGTTTTCCTTGAGCAAAAGGCTGAAAACGACAGCTCAGGCAATGCACAACGTATCCTCACAGCACAGTTCAAGCCCGACGGTCAAAACACCTACATCAAGGCTGTTTACGGCGGCACACTCGGCGTCCTTTCCACAGTCGGCGACTATATGTCATATGTAAAAGATACAGGTGCAAACGCAGTTTTAGCCATCAACGGCGACAAAAACAGCGATTACAGCGTTGAAACACGTATCAACGAGCCCGTCGGTCTTATGATAAGCGGCGGCAGAGTTATCTGCGCAACAAAAGATGCTTGCACCGCTATCGGATTTTCTGCCAACGGTACAGCCGTTATCGGTGAAGCCAAGGTATCCGTCTCCATGGCATATGACGGTGACACACTTTCCATTCATTCCATTAACAGACTTCGCTCTAACACAAGCGATATTTTCCTTTACACAAGCGATTACGGCACAAGCGTGCGCACAGAGTCTAACGGTACTGAAGTAGTTCTCCAGATAACAAGCGGTTCTCTCGCTGTCGGCGGCGTTTTGGAAGCAACTGTAGTTTCCGTTGAGGAATCCACAAAAAACACTTCCATAGGAAGCAACCAGATCGTTTTGACTACTCGTTCCTCAGGCAGTAACGGTAAAGCTCTCAAGGGCATGAAGGCAGGCGAAACTGTACGAATCAGCGTTTCCACAGCTTCCGGCGGTGTAAACTGGTCAGAAGCAGTTGAAGCAATGGGCGTTGCAGGCTACCTTGTGAAAAACGGAGCTGTTTCCTCATCCTCCGGCACGGCTGACGCTCGCACCTGCATCGGTGTAAAAGCTGACGGCACAGTTGTTTTCACCGTTATAGACGGCAAGCAGTCAGGTTACGCTACAGGTCTTGGACTTAAGGGCGCAGGTGAATATATGGCACAGCTCGGATGCACAGACGCTGTCTATATGGCAGGCGGCAAGGAATCCACAATGAGCGTTATCGGCTCTGACGGCTCTGTTATAACAGCTAACAAGCCCTCATCGGGCGAACAGCTTCGCGTTGTAAACGCGCTCGTTCTCGTTGCTCCCGAAGTTGTTCCCGTAGCTCCCGACACAGGTACACCTGTACCGCAGGATACACCGTCCTTAGCTCCTACAGGTACAGATACGCCCGCTGATCCCACAGGCACAGATGACCCCAATACAACACCTACTGAGCCTTCCGCAGGTGTTGGCGCACAGATAGGCAAGGCTATCCTCTACGGTCTTGTTGTAGCTCTCGGCATTGCTATCATCTTCACAGGCGGACTTATCCTTATAAGCCGCATCAATGCAGCAAAGCGCAAGAAGGCACGCGCAATGCGTAAGCGCAACAGCCCCTATGCTCCCATGCCCGACACTCGCAGTCAACGTCAGTCAACAAGTCAGGCCGTCGCAGATGCTTACGATGATGACGATGACGATGATGAATACGATGAAGATGATTACGACGACTACGATGAGGACGACGATGATGACGTACCTCCCTCGCACAATCCCTCTTCAAGCGGAAAGAGATATATATAATTTTTCTTGACATTTTTGCAAATTGCGTGTAAAATGTAATCAGATAGGAATAATATATTAAGATATTTAACGCGATACGCAGAAAGGATAATATTATGGATAAAATGCTTGCTTCCGCTAAAAAAATAGGCGAAGATATTCTTGTTTTTTTCTTTGCAATTCCTGTTTTTATCAGACAGTTCGTTGAAAATATCGACAAAGAAAAGGTCGATGATATAAAGGAAAAGGTTAAGAAGGCTCTTCCCTACGCTGCTGCTGCAGTCGGCGTTATCGTTTTGATAATTATAATCGCCAACTGTTGCAAGGCTGTCAAAAAGAAATAACTCTTAAACAATAAAAATCCACCCGCATAGCGGGTGGTATTTCATTTTCGGGCATAGCCCTAATAATACTGGCTGCGCACAAGTGCGCTTTTTATTGGCCTGCCAGCCATGCAACTGTTACTTACTAC
>SVND01000048.1 GCA_015067075.1 Oscillospiraceae bacterium | reverse complement strand
TTTTCATTTACATCAACTTCCATGTTGTAGAACTTAACTTCTACACCGTAAAGAAGTGTGTCGTCGTTGGCTGTGCCGGGAGCAACCTTGTCCAGGGCGTAGATCATCTCAATGATACCATCGAGAATACGTTTCGGCAAAACAAGGCTTAAATCACCAGGAGTGGCTTTAAGAGTGGGTGTAATAAATGCTTCGTTTATTCTGTTTTGCGTGGATCTGCGTCCGCGTATAAGGTCGCCGAAGCGCTGAACGATAACACCGCCGCCAAGCATATTGCTGAGGCGCGCGATGGACTCGCCGTAGCCGTTGGAATCCTTGAAGGGCTCGGAAAAATGCTTTGCCACAAGAAGAGCGAAGTTTGTGTTTTCCGTCTGCTTTTCGGGGTCTTCATAGCTGTGACCGTTTACGGTGATAATGCCGTTTGTGTTTTCGTTTACAACTGCACCGCGGGGATTCATACAGAACGTGCGGACACGGTCGCCGTATTTTTCCGTGCGGTAAACTATCTTGCTTTCATACAGCTCGTCTGTAATGTGAGAGAAAACAGCGGCGGGAAGCTCAACGCGGACACCGATGTCAACGCGAGTGGAGCTTGTTGTGATGTTGAGCTCCTTGCAGACGCGCTCCATCCATTTGCTGCCGCTTCGTCCAACGGAGATGATGCATTTTTTACAGTTATATAATGCATCCTTGCATCTTATTTCATAACCGCCGTCAATAACGTTTACGGAGTCTACAGGTGTGTCGAAGAAGAAATCGACCTTATCTTTAAGGTGTGCATAGAGGTTTTCCAAAACGATATAATTTATATCTGTGCCGAGATGTCTGACAGAAGCGTTGAGCAGGTGAAGGTCATGGCGAATACATTCAGTGCCGAAGGATGAGCCTGCGGTAGAATAAAGCTTTGTGCCTGCGCCGCCAAAGTGCATATTTATTTCATCCACATAGCGCATAAGGGAGAGAGCGTGCTCCTTGCCGATATATTCGTGCAGCGTACCGCCGAAATCGTTGGTAATATTGTACTTTCCGTCGGAAAAAGCGCCTGCGCCGCCGAAGCCGCTCATTATAGAACAGCTTTTACAGCTGATACAGGACTTTATCTTATTACCATCGATAGGACAATGGCGCTTGTCTAAGGCGTGGCCTGCCTCGAAAACGGCGATCTTCAGCTCAGGCGCGCTTTGTGTAAGCTCGTAAGCGGAAAAAATACCGCCCGGACCTGCGCCGATAATAATAACGTCATAATTCATGTTACTTCCTCCGAAAAAAGCTTTTTGATTACAATATAATTATTTATCATTATATCACAATTAAAGCTGTTTTGCAATTGGTTTTGATAAAATTAAAGTCTGCTTACTTGACTTTTGACGGGTTTTGTAGTATTCTTAAAACAGGAGATGAAAAAATGGCTGATTTCAATATTGATAAAGTAAAAATTAGAATAGAAGGGCTTAAAAAAAGATATACTCTTGTTCATATAAGCGATTGTCATATAAGCACGGATTCGCCCCTTGATACCGATGAGCAAAGAGAAACGGCAAGAAAATCGCAAAAGGTATGGAAGACGTTCAACGGTGATACTTTGGATGGCGTTATGGCTGATGCGGTGCAATACGGCATTGATATAAATGCTGATGCCATATGCTGCACGGGTGATATTGTCGACCAGTTTACAAAAGGTATTTTTGCCGATGCGAAAAAAGTGTTTGATATGAGCGACAAGTGTATTTACGTTATGGGTAATCACGAGGGCGGAAGATGGCACGAGGAATATAAGCAGATAACGGGCGATGACACGCAGATACAGGTGCGTGAGCTTGACGAGATAGTGATCGTTTCCGTGGATAACAGTGCCCATGAGCTGATGCCGCACGCTTTTGAGAAACTGAAATGCATCATTGCGGGAGAAAAGCCCGTTATACTTTTACAGCACGTGCCTCTTCATCAACCATCGCTTTTTGAAAAAGGCGAAGATTTCTGGGGTAAAGGCAATTTGACGTATTTTATTTTTGATGAAGCTTGCAAATGGGATAAAAAGAGGGAGTATTACGAGCTTTTAACGAAGGAAAAAACGAGCCTTAAAGCGATTTTAGCAGGACATATGCACCTTACTCATGCCGATACCTTTGAAAACGGGGTAGTACAAATGGTCGCCGCGCCCTGCTTTACGGGGTACATAAGAGCCGTTGAAATATCTGGTGAATAAAGCGAAGGACAGAGAAATTCTCTCTGTCCTTTAAATGTCTATTTGGTCAAAGCTTTGTTTTTGCGGAAGACGAGCATTAGTAAAGCCAAAACGGCGGCAACGGCTAAAGCGGCTATAAAAATGCTTTCATTTGGTACAAATGAGGTAGTACCGTCGCTGTTGACGATGGTCTCGGCGTTTGCAAGGACTGTTTTACCGATAAATGGGCCAACGACACCGGGGACAAGGACTTGCGAAAAGATACGCACGCCTTGAAACATACCCGATTGACCAAGGGGTGTAAGGTCACGTATTTTTGCGCCAAAAACAGCCATAGACGCAAGATAACCGCACATCATGAGAAGCGAGCCGACGAAAACAAGGGCTGTGTTTTTAAAGAGAAACAGTAAAATATAACCGATGCAAAGTGCGGACAAACTGAAAATGCAAGCAAATGAAAAGCCTTTTTTGTCGTAGACCTTGCCCCAAAATGCAGTTACCACGGAGGCGAGAATTATGGCCGGCGCCATAATGAAAACGTAATTTTCCATTTTCAGCGATACCTCGTAATACAAAATAAGGTACGGCATAAAAATCTGAATTGAAATGTTGAAAAGGATAAAACAAACAAGATAAAAATACAGGGATACGTTGTTTTTTATGGTCGAGGGCAAAAATCCGTGGACGACCGTTTTGAAATAAGGCTGATTTGTAGGCGTAAGAGCAGGCTCCTTGATGATGAAAAAGCCTAAAATACCGACGGCAATAACGACTGTACCGATTATGGCGAAAATATATGTCCAGCTTTGAGCTTTATCAAGGTCAAACGCCATAAATCCGCCGAAAACGGCTAAAATAGCAACGAGCGGCATCATTGCGTTTATGCCTTCAGCGCCACCGCGATTGGAGCTGTCGGTGCTGTCTGTAAGCCATGCGTTGAAGGCTGCATCGTTAGCGCTTGAGCCGAAAAAGGTCATAGCGCAGTCCAAAACGATAACGAGTGTTACGCCGACGGAAGCGGCTGATACAGCCATTGGGAAAAGTGAGTCGATAATATCAATTTTAAGCAGAGTAAAGCTTAAAATTGATATACCCCAAAGAATATAACCGCCGCAGATAAACAGCTTACGCTTGCCGATTTTATCGGAAAGTGCGCCGATGAAAATGGTCGTCAGCGTTGCGGCAACGGCGCTTGCGCCGACCATGGCTGAGATGTCTGAGGCAGATGCGTTGAAAATCTTATAGATGAATACGTTGAAATACATATTTTCAACGACCCACGCTATCTGTCCCACAAGGCTGAATAAGGTCAGCGCCAGCCAGAATTTCGGAGAAAGCTTTGTTTTCATTGATTTAGCTCCTTTCATGCGATGGCGTATTTTGCGCCTGCTTCATTTCGCGCAAAACGGAAATACCGATGGGAAGTGAAATGATAAATGCGATAACGTCTGCTACAGCCTGCGATAATTCAAGACCGAGTAAGGCTTCGCCTCCGCAAAGCTGTATTACATAGGGAAGCAAAAAAACCATTGGGATGAATGCCAAGCCCTGTCTTGACATAGCAACGATCGTTGCACGCACAGTCATACCGATGTTTTGAAGCATCATATTGCAAAGCATGACCCATGCCTGAAGAGGGAAGACGATGAGCTGGGCGCGGAATGCTGCGGTGGCGATTTTTGCTGAAAGTTCAGTTGAAGCGGCAACGGCAAAGGTTATTTGCGGAGCAAAAATATAGCCGAGCGCCGAGAAAAGCAGTAACGCTACAGCGGCGACCTTGACGCAAAACCAGTACGCCTGCAATACTCTGTCGTATCGCTTTGCGCCGTAGTTGAAGCCGCAGATGGGCTGGAAGCCTTGCCCAAATCCAATAAGTGCGGAGGAGAGAAACAGCGTGATTTTGGCAACACCCGTCATGGCGGCTTGAGCGGCGTCTATCATAATGTCGTCAATAAGGAAAAAGCCTATGGCGTTGTTCAAACAAGCTGTTGCAACGCTGGCAAGCCCCTGACGTGCAAGGGAGGGGAGACCGCCTTGTACGATGCCTGAAAAGTATCGTGGACGGAAGCGAGAAAGGCGTATCCGTATATTGTCGCTTTTCAGCATTCCCAAGCAAAGCAGACAAAAGCTGATAAATTGGCTTATGGCAGTTGCCAGCGCCGCACCTTCAACACCCAGCCCTGCACCGAAGGGCATACGGAATGAGCCTGAAAAAAGCATATCACCGCTTTTAAATATAAAAATAGGATCGAGGATACAGTTGAGCACAGCACCTGTCGTGAGTCCCACCATGGCGTACATGGCGTTGCCCTGCATGCGAAGCTGGTTGTTTATTACGATAGCACCCGTCATGAACGGGCAGGCGATAAGTATCCAGCGCATATAATCAACGGTTGCAGTTAAGGTAGCTTCGGTTTTTGCACCGAGAAGCAGGGCGAGGGGATTGATGAAAATCAATCCGAAAACGCCGATTACAAGCCCGAATATTACGGCATAAAAAAAGCCTGTTGATGCCATGCTTTCGGCATCCTCCGTGTCTTTTCTGCCAAGAGCACGCGATATGTAGTTGCCCGAGCCGTGACCGCAGAAAAAGCCGAAAGCCTGAATGATCGACATGAGCGGGAGCACAACGCCGACGGCGGCAACCATGGAGTCGTTTGAAAGCTGACGGATGTAAAGCGTATCGACTAAGTTGTAAAACGTGGTGACGAGCATTGAAATAATGGTCGGCACGGCGAGCTGACAAACAAGCTTCGGAATAGGAGCGGTTGTCATTCGTGTGAATTTGTCTGTTTGCGATGATGCTGACATAGATATCTCCTTAACGGTGCTGTTGATTATACGGTTATTATAACATATGTTTGATTTTTTTTCAACTGTGCACGATATAAATACTTTTTTTCAAAAAAAAAATAAAAAATTTTTGAAAAAAGTGAGACAAAATTGATTTTGAAACGTAATATATATATTGGCAGGAATTTTTCAAGAAAAGGAGGTTGAACAGCGTTGTTTTTTACAATGATGAGCTTGACAGACGGGGAAAAAGAGTTTTTGGAAAATATATATTTGCAATATTCGGGTCGCATTTATAAATTCCACTATGTCAAGATGCAAAATGCACAAGATGCGGAATGCGCAACGATGGATACCTTTGTGCGGATAATACAAAACGCAGATGTGCTGATGGGATGCTCCGAAACGGAGATCGCCCGCAATATAAATATATATGCCATGCAGGTTTTTCTGGATGCGAAGAGAAAACAAAAAAGAAAAGAGAATATTGAATCCTATTCGCTTGATGACACAGGCGAGGATGAATATAATCGGAAAAAAGAGATTGCCGATGATTGCAATCTGCTTAACCAGCTTTTGCATCGGGAGTTTATGGACAAGCTTATAGAAGAAATTAAAAAGCTCGACGCAAAAACGCAGCAAATAATGCTTTATAAGATTCAGTTTGATATGCGAAATAAAGATATTGCCGAGAAAATGAACATGAATCAATCTACGGTAAATACTATTGTGAACAGACTTTATAAGTATTTTAGAATTCAAATGGAGGATTATATCAATGAATAAAAGAATAGACGATGCACATCTAAATTTTGTGTTGAAGCGAGCTATAGGAAAATGGGTAGACGATGAAATGAATGCGGCGGGAGATATTGCCGATACCCAAATAGAAGCGGTAGACGAAAAGAAATTGCGCAAATTATGGGAAAAAGGTAAAAGAAAATGCAAAAAAGCAAATAAATTTACCTTAAGAATTCTGAAATTTGCGGCTATGTTTTTGATTTGCGCAAGCGTTGCAGGTGTTTTTTTTGCTGTGGGGCTTCCAAATGCGCAAGCGAGTGTTGAATACATAGAGGAGGAAGAGCTGTCGAAATGTATTCGTATAACCTTCAAAAAGGATGAGAATAAATATTATCCCGATCGGATCGAAAAAACACTTACCCCGACCTATTTGCCTGACGGGTGGACAATAGAAACACATACAGAAGGTAAGGTAACTTGTGTATATATCATAAGAGGAAATAACGGTGAAAGAATTGTATATTCACAGTCTATTTATGCGGGCAATTATTTGTTGGATAATGATGAAAGAACGAGAAAAACGGTGGCGGTAAATAAAATCGGAGGCGTTTTGTATGAATATATCGACGGCAGAAAAACTCTGCTGTGGGCTGATGAATATATTTTGGATATGATAGCTGAAAACGTCGACACGGATGTGCTTATGAAAATTGCGAAAAGCATAAAATAGCTATACGGAGATTTTACAAAATTGAGGTGAATGCGGTAAGACTATCGGATTCACCATGTTTTTTTATAGATACAGATTGCGAAATATAAAATAATTATAAATAAAAACAAGTATAATATAAAATTGTCTATTGAAAAAGTGTTATTGTTATGATATAATATTCACAAAATGGGCTCTTATTTTTTGTTTAATAAGAACTGGCGGAGAAAAAGGAATTTTTGCTGACGTTTTAACACGGCGATACGGCTTTTATGATAACCACATATCTGCAATTTAAAAGTTGCGATATTCTATAAAGGAGAAGCGTAATGAATGGATTCGTTGAAACAATTAAATACGTATTTACGATGATCTGGGAATACATAACCGCTATTGGTATAACGGATGTTATTGATATAGCGCTGATGACGTTTGTTATCTACAAGGTAATGATATTTGTGCGAGACAGTAAAGCGAAGCAGCTTTTTAAAGGCGTGGGACTTTTTATTGCAACGCTTCTGGTCAGCGATTGGTTCGGCTTCAATACGGTCAACTTTATTTTGCGGAATATGCTCCAGGTCGGTATTATTGCACTGTTTATTCTGTTCCAGCCTGAGCTGAGAAGAGCTCTTGAAAGAATGGGACGCACGAAGTGGAATTCCTTCATCTCCCTTGACGATAAGGATAAGGAAAAAGAGCTTGAGGAAAAACGCGCAATGATAAGTGCCGTATGCAGTGCGGCAGCGGAGCTTTCACGCGACAAGACCGGCGCGCTCATCGTTTTCCAGCGTGAGGATAATGTTTTTGAATATGCTAAAAACGGTACGGAGATAGATGCATCCGTAACGCCGTCGTTGCTTCTCAATATATTTTTTCCGAGATCGCCTCTTCATGACGGCGCAGCTATAATCGTTGATTCAAGAATTCATTCTGCCGCTTGCGTTTTACCTATATCGCAAAACGCTGAAATAAGCAAGGAGCTTGGAACGAGACACCGTGCGGCGATCGGTATGAGCGAAAGCAACGATTCGCTTGTTCTCGTTGTTTCGGAGGAGTCAGGTAAAATATCCGTTTCCTTTGACGGTAATATGCAAAGAGATCTGAATGCGGAGGCTCTTGAAATATTGCTGACAAAGCGTCTTATAGGCGATTCTGAAAAACAGGATGTAAGCGGAATACGTGGTTCGATTAAGAATATTAAAGGCAAATTGCAAAAGAAGGTGAATAAATGAAAAAGCTTCTTGAGAGCAATATAATATGGAAGATATTGGCGTTTATTATCGCCGTTTGTCTTTGGGTATACGTTGTGGGAGTGGAAAGTCCGATAATTGAAAGAACTTTTTCTGATATTCCCATAACTGTTGACGATCAGTCGGGAACTATCGCCAGCAGAGGTCTTTCCGTAATAAGCGGAATGAATAATTTCGTTACCGTAACGGTTTCGGGAAGAAGATACGATATGTCGGCTCTTAAGGCTGACAGCATAAAAGCTTATGTCGATCCGAGCTTTATTACGGGTGCGGCGGAATATTCCCTTCCCGTAGTTGTGGAGCTTCCGAAAAACAGACAGTATGAGCTTGTATCGAAAAGCGTTAAAAATATTTCTGTCCGAGTTGACTACCTTATGGAGGTCACCTTACCCGTAACGCTTAAGCAAACGTATAATGTGGAAAACGGATACATGGTGGGAAATATCACAACGATGCCTTCGAGCATTAAAATAAGCGGTCCCCGTACGGAGATAAGCAAAATATCCTCGGCGATAGCTGAAATAAACATTCCTAATCTTTCGGCAACGCAGATGCTTACCGTCCCCATTATTTTACAAGACTCCGCAGGAAATGAGCTTGAGCAAACGTATTTTGAGATGGACAGCCTTACCGCAAACGTGAGCATACCTGTTATGAAGATCAAGACCGTTCCGCTCGCAGTCGAGTATTATAATTTTAAAACAGGTGAAACGGTAGACGGTGATTATTCCGTATCGCCTCCCGAAATAATTATAGCGGGTGAGCCGTCACTTATCGACAACACCGATGAGATAGTCCTTACAAGAATAGACGTATCCACTCTTCTGACGGAAGGAAGCCGTGTATATCCGATAACGCTGCCATTTGGTATTACAAGCGTATCGGGTGAAACGGAGGCTACGGCAAGCATCTATATTCCCGGATATGTGACGGAGGTAGTGGAAACAGATCTTTTACTCGTCCAGAATACAAATGAAACGCAGATGTCAACTGTTCTTACGAATACAGTATCAGTTCGTTTGCGCGGATATGAAGAGGATATAGAAAAAGCAAAGAACGGCGGTATAGTTCTCGCAGTAGACCTTGAAAAACAGGTGTATGAGCCGGGGATCTACAGATTCCGTGCCACACCAGTATTTATAGATGACTCCCTTACAAACGTAAAGATACTCAATGAAATGTATGAAATCGAAGTTGAGATAAAATATAAAACAGACGGCGGAGCAGTTCAATGAGTATTATCATTTCATCTGTACGCGCAACGCTTGATTGCGAAAACGGAGAAATAATAGCGCAGGCGATAAAGCAATATGGCATCACCGAGCAGGTGAAAAGCGCGGCGATATATAAAACGTCGGTGGATGCTCGCCATAAAAACAGCATAAATACCGTTCACAGCGTACTTATTGAGCTTTGTGATAAAAATGCAGAACGTGCGTATGCGGAAAGGCATAAAGAAATACGGCTGAGCGACGAAATGTGGAATTGTCCTTGTCAGGGAAGTGGAAAGCTCAGCTCACCGCCTATTGTTATAGGCTTTGGCCCTGCGGGAATGTTCGCTGCATATGTGCTCGCTTTAAACGGATACAGACCTATTGTTGTAGAGCGCGGAGCTGATATTGACAAACGGACTGAAAAGGTCGAAAAGTATTGGCAAACAGGCTTTTTGGATACGAAAACGAACATACAGTTCGGCGAAGGCGGCGCAGGTACGTTTTCCGACGGAAAGCTTGTAACTCGAATTAACGACAGCCGATGCTCGTATGTGCTTCAGACGCTTTTTGAAAACGGCGCGCCGAAGGAGATATTGCAAAACGCAAAGCCCCATATCGGTACTGACATACTGCGTGACGTAGTAAAAAATATGCGCAAAAAAATAATCGGGCTTGGCGGCACGGTTATTTTTGAAAAAACGCTTACAAAGATAAAAACGCATTCCGACGGAAGTGTACGAGCACTTGTTTTTGACGACGGAAGCGAAATGGAAACGCAGGCTGTGATTTTGGCCGTGGGACACAGCGCGAGAGATACGGTGACTCAGCTTGCGGACAGCTTTGCCGTAGAAGCAAAGCCCTTTTCCGTGGGCGTGCGTGTGGAGCAACTGCAAAGCGTTGTGGATAAGTCCATGTACGGTGACTTTGCGGGACATCCGAAGCTGCCTCACGGTGAGTATGCCTTTTCCGAAAGACGAGGCGAAAGATGCGTTTACACATTTTGTATGTGTCCGGGCGGATACGTCGTTGCGTCTGCCAGCGAGGAAAACACCGTTGTTACAAACGGTATGAGCAAGTTTGCCCGTAGCGGTACAAATGCAAACGCGGCACTTGTCGTTTCAGTTTCACCGAAGGAATTTGGAACAAGTCATCCTCTTTGCGGAATTGAATATCAGCGCATGCTTGAAAAGGCGGCTTTTGAGGTTGGCGGTGCTGACGGATGCGCGCCGATACAGCTTGCGGAGGATTTTGCCAACGGTACGGCAAGCAGAAATTTGAAAAGTGTTTCACCCACATATATGCCGGGGACAAGGCTTTGCGACATGAATACTGTTTTACCGGGCGATATAAGCGATATGCTGAAGCTTGGCTTGGCTTCCTTTGAGCGCAAGCTGAAAGGCTTTGCCGGTATGGGCGCCGTTATGACGGGTTTTGAGACTAGAACGTCGTCACCCGTAAGAATGCTCAGAGGTGATACCTGTGAAGCTGTCGGTCACGCAGGAGTTTATCCATGCGGCGAAGGTGCAGGCTATGCTGGCGGCATCACAAGTGCGGCTGTTGACGGAATAAGATGTGCTGAACAAATAATAATGAAATACAGCGCTGATTAGTCGGAGGTAAAAATGGAAAAGCAAGGGACGGTCATATCCGTGGAAAACGGCATGGCAAAGGTGCTCGTTTACAGGGAAAGCGCTTGCGAGGGCTGTCACAAGCGGTGCGACGGAAAATGCGCCGAGGCAAAGCCAATGGAAATATTGGTGGAAAACGAGCTTGGTGCAGTAAAGGGCGACACGGTAACGCTTTACACGGCGGACAAAGAAATAAACGCATCTGCAGTGCTGCTGTATCTGATGCCCGTAGTGTTTGCTGTGATAGCGGCAACTATAGTGTCGGAATTTGCAGGCATGGTGACTGTTGCGATAGCGTTTTTTGCAGTGGTAGCCATTTGCTTTGCCATAGTAATTGCTTTGTCGAAAATAATGAAAAACCGAGGGCTTTTGCAAATTAAAATGATAAATATCGAGTCGAAATGTGATAAAGAAAGCTCGGAACAAAAAAACGATTGACATAACGGTATCATTGTGGTAAAATACCCTAATAGAATGTTGGATTTTAGATATATGAGGAAAAAGAAAGGATCGCGTTTAAGATATGAGAACGGATATTAAGAAGATATTTTCCGCACCGCAGGAATATGCGGACAAGCAAATATGTGTATCGGGCTGGGCTCGCAGTATAAGAGCTTCCAATGCTTTTGGATTTATTGAGCTCAACGACGGCTCTTATTTCAAAAATCTTCAGATAGTTTTTGAAGAAAATATTCCCGATTTTAAGGCTATATCAAAGCTTAACACAGGATCTGCTCTCAATATAAAGGGCACTCTTGTTATGACTCCCGAGGCAAAGCAGCCCTTCGAGCTTAAGGCTGAGGAGATCGAGGTTGAAGGCGCATCAACGCCTGATTATCCCTTGCAGAAAAAGAGACATTCTCTTGAATATCTGCGTACTATTGCCCACCTTCGTCCGAGAACAAATCTTTTCTCGGCTGTTTTCCGTGTCCGCTCAACGGCGGCGTTCGCCATTCATGAATTTTTCCAGAAGCGCGGATTTGTTTATGTAAACACACCGCTTATCACGGGAAGTGACTGCGAGGGCGCAGGCGAGATGTTCCGTGTAACGACGCTTGATATGGATAATCTTCCGAAGACGGAGGACGGCAAGGTGGATTTTTCACAGGACTTTTTCGGTAAGTCCACAAATCTTACCGTTTCAGGCCAGCTTGAAGGCGAAACGTATGCTCAGGCTTTCGGCAAGATATACACATTCGGTCCCACGTTCAGAGCAGAAAATTCAAATACAGCTCGCCATGCGGCTGAATTTTGGATGATCGAGCCTGAGGTTGCTTTTGCAAACCTTGCTGACAATATGGAGCTTGCGGAAGCAATGCTCAAATACGTTATTAAATACGTTATGGACGAATGCGCGGCTGAAATCGAATTTTTCAACCAGTTTGTTGATACCGGTCTTATCGAAAGACTTAATGGCATTCTTAATTCCAATTTTGCACACGTAACTTACACGGAAGCTGTTGAAATACTTATGCAACATCCCGATGAGTTTGAATACAAGGTAAGCTGGGGCACAGACCTTCAGACGGAGCATGAGCGCTATCTGACAGAAAAGATATACAAAGCTCCCGTATTCGTAACAGACTACCCGAAGGAGATAAAATCTTTCTATATGCGCATGAACGATGACGGTAAGACTGTTGCGGCAATGGATCTTCTCGTGCCCGGCGTTGGCGAAATTATCGGCGGAAGCCAGAGAGAAGAACGCCTTGACGTGCTTTTGGAGCGTATTCACGAGCTCGGACTTAAGGAAGAGGATTATTGGTGGTATCTTGACCTTCGCCGCTTCGGTACAACGAAGCACGCGGGCTACGGACTTGGCTTTGAGCGCCTTATCATGTACGTGACGGGCGTTGCCAACATCAGAGACGTTCTTTCCTTCCCGAGAACTGTTGGTACAGCGGAGTTTTAATATGATCCTTACTATTGATATAGGAAATTCAAATATTGTTGGCGGCGTCTTTGACGAGCACGGCGAGCTTAAGTTTCTTTCAAGGCTTGCAACCGACCATGGACGCACCTCTGACCAGTATGCCGTTGAAATGAACAGCATTTTACAGCTCAACGGCGTTGCAAAGCATGATATACACGGAGCTATAATATCCTCCGTTGTGCCGCCGCTGTCCGCCATAATCGCGGAAGCTGTAACGAAGCTTTGCAAAAAGCGTCCTCTTATCGTGGGCCCCGGTATAAAAACAGGGCTTAACATCCGTATCGATGACCCGTCACAGACAGGAAGTGATATGGTGGTAAACGCTGTTGCGGCAACGGATATGTATGAATATCCTCTTGTTATAATCGATATGGGTACGGCAACGACCATAACGTATATTGATGAAAACGCATCCTTTATGGGCGGTCTTATAATCCCGGGCGTACGTACAGCATTGACTGCGCTTTCGGAAAAGACAGCCCAGCTTCCTCAGGTATCCATCGAAACGCCGAAAAGCGTTATCGGAACAAATACCGTTGACGCCATGCGCTCAGGTATCGTTTTCGGAAACGCAGGAATGATAGATTCCATAATCGACCGTATTGAGGGCGAAAGGGGAAAGGTAAAAACTATCGTTGCAACGGGCGGAATGTCAGCGGAAATATGCAAGCATTGCAAGCGCAAGATATATCACGACCCGAACCTTTTACTTGAGGGACTGTTTTTGCTTTACATGAAAAACCAACCTAAGAAAATGTAAGAGCTTTTGCTCTGCATATAAAAATTTTGCGCCGTATCCTATGATTTCGGGAACGACAGCAAGGAGGAATTTAATATGAGAAATCAAAAAGTACTTTTCATTGTTAAGCTCGGAGTGCTTGCGGGACTTGTTTTCCTTTTGGCACTTACACCGCTTGGCTACATCAGAATCGGTGCAGTTGAATTAACGCTGTGCCAGATCCCCGTAATTTTAGGAGCAGTTATGATGGGACCTGCGGCAGGAGCAATTCTCGGCGGATTTTTCGGTTTGACGAGCCTTTTGCAGGCTATCACGGGACAAAGTGCTGTCTTTTCACCCATATTTCCGAACGATCCTCTTGCCATAATCGTGCTGTGCTTCGTGCCGCGCATATTGATGGGGTTTTTAACGGGAATTATTGCGCAGGCGATGAATAAAAACGCAAAGCTTGCCAAGCTTTCGGCGGCTGTAGCGGGCGTTTCGGGCGCACTTATGAATACGATATTTTTTATCGGTGGTACTATTTTGTTATTACTTGAAGAAACGGCACAGGTGCTCATGAACCTTGGCGTTGTAGCGGCTGAAAGCGCCGCTGTTGGATTTTGGGTCACGACAGGTGCTGTAAACGGCATACCTGAAGCAATCGTCTCCGCTATTTTGGTAGCGGCGATAGCTAAAGCTATGCAGGCTGTGGAAAAGCACAGTCAAAAATACGTATAAGATATGGAGTTTTATCTGTGAAAAAGAAGGTTTTTAGCTGGCTTATTCTGTTAGGGGTCTCAGCTGCGGCTGGAATTGCCGCAATGTTTTTGGGCTTTGCCGTATACATGGTATTTACAGGTTACGGCGGAGTGCAGGACTACGATCTTCCGTATTTTATAATAAGCGGAACTGTAGCGGCTTTAGGCGCGGGTGTTATCGTTGCCATAAAGCAGGCTGCTTCTGAAATAGTTGATAATATGAAAAACAATAAATAAGGAGGAACAGGGCAGGTGATTGCTTGCCTTGGTTTTTATGCGTAAGGAATTAGACAAAATTTACGACCCTAAGCAGGTCGAGGACAGATTATATGCCGAATGGCTTGAAAAAGGCTATTTCCATGCCGCAAACGACGGCAAAAAGCCTTCATTTTCAATCGTTATACCGCCACCGAACGTAACGGGTCAGCTTCATATGGGCCATGCCCTCAACAATACGCTTCAGGATATTTTCGTAAGATATAAGCGTATGTCGGGCTATGACGTGCTTTGGGTACCCGGTACGGACCATGCAGGTATTGCGACACAGATAAAGCTCGAAGCGGAGCTTCGCAAAAACGAAGGTCTTACAAGATATGACCTTGGAAGAGAAAAGTTTTTGGAGCGAGTTTGGGAATGGAAGCGTCATTACGGCGACCGTATCATAACCCAGCTTCATAAGCTTGGCTCGTCCTGCGACTGGGAACGAGAGCGTTTCACAATGGACGAAGGATGCTCGAAGGCTGTTAAAGAGGTCTTTGTCCGCCTTTATGAAAAAGGACTTATTTACAAGGGTAACCGTATAATCAACTGGTGTCCCAAGTGCGTTACTGCACTTTCCGATGCAGAAGTTGAATACAGCGAAAAAGACGGCAACTTCTGGCATATCAAGTATCCCGTCAAGGGCGAGGACAGATACGTTATAATTGCTACGACACGTCCCGAAACAATGCTCGGCGATAGCGCTGTTGCAGTAAATCCCGATGACGAAAGATATCAGGATATAATCGGAAAGACACTTATTCTTCCTCTTGTAAACAGAGAAATTCCCGTTATCGCCGACGAATACGTTGAAAAGGATTTCGGAACGGGCTGTGTCAAGATCACACCCTGCCACGACCCCAACGACTTTGAAGTCGGTAAGCGTCATAATCTTGAAGAGATACTCGTTCTCGACGATAAGGGTGTCGTAAATGAAAACGGCGGCAAGTATCAGGGCATGGAAAGATACGAGGCGAGAAAGCAGATAATCGCAGACCTTGAAGCACTCGATTTGCTTGTTAAGGTTGAGCCCGTGTCCCACAATGTAGGTCATTGCTACCGTTGCGGTACTGTCGTTGAGCCGATGGCATCGAAGCAGTGGTTTGTAAGTATGAAGCCTCTTGCAGAGCCTGCTATTGACGTCGTAAACGACGGCACCATTAAGTTCGTTCCCGAAAGATTTTCAAAAACGTATATCAATTGGATGGAAAACGTACGCGATTGGTGCATCTCCCGTCAGCTTTGGTGGGGTCACCGTATCCCTGCCTATTATTGCGACGATTGCGGAGAAATGGTCGTTGCAAAGGAAGACGTAACGGTTTGCCCGAAATGCGGAAGTACGAATATGCATCAGGATGAGGACGTGCTTGACACATGGTTCTCCTCTGCGCTTTGGCCCTTCTCCACACTGGGCTGGCCTGAAAACACAGAGCTTCTTAAGAATTTCTATCCCACGAGCCTTCTTGTAACGGCTTACGATATTATTTTCTTC
>SVND01000047.1 GCA_015067075.1 Oscillospiraceae bacterium | reverse complement strand
CTTCGGCGAGCCCAACGCTCAGCCTACACCGGAACCGACAGCGACACCTGTTCCCACAGCAACACCCACACCGGAACCGACGGCAACACCTGTTCCGACGGCTACTCCTACACCTGTTCCTGAAGGCATCAGCCTTACAGCTTCCGCATCAAGCGCAACTGTAGAGGTTGGCACACAGAATACTGTTTCTGTTGTTATGTCAGGTAACACAGGCGTTGCAGCAATGCAGTTCGAACTCACTTATGACAGCGCTGTTCTTTCCGTTGATTCCGTTACACCCGGTCTCGGCGGCAAGGGTACAATGGATATCAACACAAGCGTTGCAGGCAAGATCAGCATCGCTTGGGTAAACGCAATTGATATCAATGCTTCTGCTCTCGAAAATTACACAGGCAACGATGCAGTTCTCACAGTAGTATTCAATACTATTGCTGAAGGCTCTTCTGCTCTTGCAATAACAGATAAGGGTGCTTACTCTGCTGACGAGATAAAGGTCAACGTAACTCCCGTTGTCGTTGATTTCACGGTTACAGCTGCTGCGGCACCTACAGAGGCTCCCACAGCAACACCCACACCCGAACCGACAGCTACACCTACACCCGCTCCTTCTCTTGTAAACCTTCTTAAGATAAGCGAAGAAAACGTTTCTGCTATTGCAAATGCTCCTTATTCTGATGCATTTGGCGGCGTAAGTGTTAATGAAACATTCGGCTCTTGGCTTTGGGATAATGCTCAGCAGGCATATCTCAACGAAGCATCCATTGAATCCGAAGGCGCACTCTATGGAAACAAGCTTTTCAAAGTTGTTACAAACGGAACGACTGCTCCTTCTATAGTTATTATTCAGGATATCGCAGATCTTGAGTTGGAATCCGGCAAGACATATACATTCTTTGCTAAGGTAAAGGGCGAAGGTTTCACACCTGATATCCTTAGTTCTAACTTCACAATTAACGCTTCTTACGTTAATGCCGATAATTCAGGCGCTGCCAATATTGACTCTGACGCTGCAGCATGGCGCGGTGCAACTGTAGTTGGCGATAAATTCGATTGGACAGTAGTTAAGGTAACATTTGCTCTTGACACAACTGCAAGCCAGCTTAAGTTCTCCCTTCAGGGCCCGCTTAATTCCGGCACAACAGTTTACTTTGATGCTGTAGGTCTTGTAGAAGGTGACTTCACACATGCACAGATCAACGATACAGTTATCCCCGCACTCTTTGGCGAGCCCAACGCTCAGCCCACACCGGAACCGACAGCAACACCCACACCTGTTCCGACAACTACACCTATTCCCACAGCAACTCCGACTCCTGTTGTTGGTGCTGTAGAAGGTATCGTTATCAGTGCTGCAAGTGCTGAACTCGACCTCGGTGAATCCATGTATCTCTCTGCTGCAGTTCTTCCTGCAGATGCACTTAACAAGTCCATTGACTGGTATACAGAATCAAACGGCGCTGTTTCTGTCGTAGTTTCCGATTACGGCATCATCGTAACAGGTGAAAAGGCAGGCACGGCAATTATCACAGCTGTATCCGTTGACGGCGGCTTCACAGCTTCCTGCGTAGTAACTGTAACAAACAAACAGTATAAGGATGGTCTTGTAACGGAAGGTACGATTTCTGTAACTCCTAACGGCGGCGAGATCGTTGTCGGTCAGTCCATCAAGCTTGAAGCAACTATCAGCCCCGCTATGAAGGGCGCACCTCTCTTCTACTCAAATAACCTTGACGTAGCTTACGTTGACGTAACAAGCGGCGTACTTACAGCAGTAGCTCCCGGCACAGTAGTTATCACTGTTGTTTGGTCTGACACTCTTGTAAGAACAGTTGCAGTATTCACAGTTGTTGAAACAGCAACACCTGTAACACCTGCTCCCACACTTAACGGTGAGCCTTCCGATTGGGCAAAGGCTGAAATTCTTGAAGCTCTTGCTCTCGGACTTGTTCCCGAACACCTCAACGGCAACTACACAAACGATATTACACGTTCTCAGTTCTGCGATATCATAATCAACCTCATCGAGAAGAAGACAGGCAAGGCAATTGCAGACGTTATCGCAGGTTATGCTGATGCTGTAGAAGCTATCGTATTTACGGATACAAACAACGCAAACGTAACAGCAGCATCTCAGCTTGGCATAGTAAACGGCAGAGCAACAGCAGGTATCTTTGATCCCGACGCAAACATCACTCGTCAGGAAGCAGCAAAGATGCTCGCAATGGCAGCAAAGGTACTCGGCGCTGACATCAAGGCAGAGCCCGTAAACTTCGCTGATGCAGACGCTATCTATGATTGGGCTAAGGAATTTGTATACTATGTAAATTCCATTGAAGTAATGAACGGAACATCCACAGGTGAAAATCCGAACTTCAGCCCCATCAGAACATACTCAATTGAACAGTCTATCCTTACGATCCTCAGACTCTTCAAGGCAAACATCTAACAAGATATTTGAAAAGGACACGTCCTCGTGACGTGTCCTTTTTTATTGCAGACGATATTTACAAAGCGATGCGACTCAGACTACGTTGCGTATCGTAGGCTTGCTCCCGCCGCTTTGTCGGCTAAAACAGAGTAAAAAACATCGTAATTTCATCCCCGAAAAAACGCCGTTTAAACTTTCACCAAGCAATTGCATTTTTACGTCTTGATTTTTGCAAAAAAACATAATATAATATAGTAGTAAATTATATCGAAGGAGGGCACTCCATGGAAATGCCCGTGTATGTGAAAAACTGCATAGAGCTTTTGGAAAACGCGGGATACGAAGCATACGCCGTCGGCGGCTGTGTACGCGACACGCTCATGGGCAAGGTGCCGTCCGATTGGGACGTGACGACAAGCGCGCTTCCCGAGGAAATGCAAACTGTTTTCAAGGATTTCCGCCTTGTTGAAACGGGGATAAAGCACGGAACGGTAACTGTTTTGTGTGAGAAAAACTGCGTTGAGATAACTACGTTTCGTATCGACGGCACTTACAGCGACAGCCGCCATCCCGATAATGTCATCTTTTCAAGAGCACTTTCCGACGACCTTTCTCGGCGGGATTTTACTGTAAACGCCATGGCGTATTCCGAGAAAACAGGGGTGATCGACCTTTTCGGCGGAAAAAAAGATTTGGAATGCGGCGTTTTGCGGACGGTTGGGCAGGCGAAGCGGAGATTTTCCGAGGATGCCCTTCGCATTTTGCGCGCCGTAAGATTTGCATCAACGCTTGATTTCGAAATCGAAGAAAAAACGCTTTCTGCCATGTATAGCTGTATGCACCGACTTAATGAAATTTCGGCGGAGCGTATAAAAACGGAGCTTTTTAAAATGCTGTGCGGTAACGGCTGTGAGCGCGTGCTCACGCAGTACCGAGACGTTGTAGCATCTGTGATAAAGCCTGTAAAAGCTACCTTTGACCTTGCCCACCGCTCGCCGTATCATTGCTACGACGTGTGGACGCACACGGTGAAAAGCATATGCGCCGCGCCTAAGGAGCCCCTTATCAGATTTGCGCTTTTACTGCACGATCTGGGCAAGCCCGATGCTATGACGGAGGACGAAAACGGCAGACGGCATTTCAAGGGGCACGTTGAAAAATCGGCGGCGATAGCGAAGGATATTTGTGAAAAGCTGAAAATGTCAGCATACGAAAAAACAACGCTTATACAGCTTGTAAGGCTTCACGACTCGTCACCACCCGCAAGCAGAGCGGAGATAAAACGATGGGTGCGCGATTACGGAGCAGACTTTTTGCGATTGCTTTTGCAGGTAAAAAAAGCCGACATATGGGCGCATAGCGAAAAGGGCAGAGCGCGGGAAAAGGAACGGGCAAAGGCGGAGCTTATTTTGGAGCAGATAATTGCGGAAAATGCTTGCTGTACCATATCACAGCTCGCTGTAAGCGGCACAGACCTGAAGGCTTTAGGTGTTGCCGAGGGAAAGCAGATCGGAGCGATGCTGACTTTGCTTTTGGAAAATGTGATCGAGGAAAAAGTCGAAAACGACAAAGAAAAGCTGATAGAATTTTTAAAAAGTCACTTAAATAAGCTGAAATGAAAGCATTTTAGCTCAAAATAAAGAGCAAAAAAATTAAAAAAGGGCGATTTAAATGAAAAATTTTGCGGAAAAATTTAAAAATCCACCTCGTGAATACGGTATTTACCCCATCGTTCACGGCGGAATTGCGTATCCCGAAAACAATCTTGAAGCAATGAAAAACCGCGGATTTGCAGGCGTTGTCGGCAACGTGCCTTACGGCAGAGATTATCCCGATGACAGCGCTGAATGGAAGCGGACGGCGGAGGGCTTTCGCGCTTACGCCGAAAACGGCATGAAAACGTGGATATACGATGAAAAGGGCTACCCCTCAGGCACTGCAGGCGGCGTTGTTCTTGAAAGAAACCCCGAATACGAAACTATCGGTCTTATTTGCTACGATTATTGGAAGAGCCTTGAGGGACCGTCATATTACCGTGCCGACGTGCCTGAAGGCGAGCTTTATAAGGCGCTTCTCGTTCCCATCGACGGCGGCGAGGCTATTGATATAACTGACACGCTCAACGAAAAGCAAACGCTTTATTTCGATATACCCAAGGGTGTTTACCGCCTTTTGACGCTGACTATTCGCCGCCTTTTCGACGGCACTCATGCGGCGCATAGCTTCAGCGAGCCGCGAAGAATGATAAACCTTTTGCAAAAGGAAGCAACACAGGCGTTTTTAAAGGTCACCCATGAAAAATACGCCGAGGTGCTTGGCGACGAGTTTGGCAAGAGCGTCCGTGCATTTTTTACCGACGAGCCCTCGCTTATGACGTACAATATCCCTGCCGTTTCCTATCCCTTCGTAAGCTGGCGCAGAGATTTCCCCGAGGTTTTTGAAAAGCGCTACGGCTACGATATTGCGAAGGCTGTTGTTGCCGTCGTCAAGGGCGCAGGCCCTGAATATATCAAGCGCAGATGCGATTTTTGGGAGTTTACGGCAGATGAGCTTGCTGAAAATTTCTTCGGCACGATACAGGATTTTTGCCATGCCAACGGTCTTGCTTCCTCAGGTCATATGCTGGCAGAGGAGATACTTTTGGACCATCTTCCGTGCTACGGCTCTTATTACACTTGCGCAAAGCGTCTTGATTGGCCCGGTATCGACCAGCTGGAAAGCGAGCCGTCAATGCTTATGCGCGACGATATTATACCTATCGCACGTTTGGCGGCATCGCCCGCCGACGTTTTCGGCATAAAAGAAACGTTTACGGAAGCGTCCGACCATTGCTCGCGCTGTGAAAACAGACAGATAAGCATAGATTGGGTGCGAGCATCCATGAACTGGCATTTCGCACAAGGCATAACGAATGTAACGTCGTACTACGGCTGGGCGGCTTTCTCCGACGAGCAGATCCGTCAGCTCAACAAATACGTTGCACGTCTTGGCACGGCACTTCGTGAGGGTGAGCGCTATTCAAAGGTAGCCGTGCTTTATCCCGACGCGGCGCTTTGGGCGACGTTTGCGCTGACGGGTGACGAGCGAACGGCAAACCAGCCTGAACGCGCGCGCCGTTTAAGCGATGCTTTTGCGAAAACATCGTGGGAGCTTTTGCACCGTCAGGTAGACTTCGACTACGTGGATGAAAAGGTAATAAACGATGCCAAGCTTGAAAAAGGCACGCTCCGCTTTGGCACGAGAGCGTACACCTGCGTCGTGCTTCCCTGCGCATACGTTGTAAAGGGTGAAACAATGCAAAAGCTTGCAAAGCTCCTTAAATCAGGCGGCAGCGTTATCGTTATCGGCGCGATACCCGAATATGACAGAAATACGGGCGAAAAGGGCGATTTTTATAAGCTTTTTACGCCATACCTTGAAAGCGGCAGGCTTGAAATAATTCCCATTGACGAGGGCTGGACTATACCTGTGACGGCGGCGCTTCCGCGCACGATAAAGCTGACACCGGGTAGCTTGCAAAGCGTGCTTACAGGCGCGGCAGGCAACGTAAACAGCGCGTCGGGCGAGGTAATAAGCCCCAACATCCTCACCCACGTTCGCAAAAAGGGCAAAAAGCTCATAGCTTTCGTTTGCAATATGTGCGGCACGCCTTACAGCGGTGTTATGACCGTCAAGGGTGAAAAGTGCACGATTGCAGACCCTGACACAGGAATACTTGCGGAAACAGATGCAAATGCTTCCGACGGTATAGCGCATATCGCTCTGTCGCTGGGCGCATATGACGCGAAAATATATATTATAGAATAGGAGAACGAAAAAATGCAAAAAATCATTAACATCTTTGTGGAGTATTTTTCCACAACGGCAATCAGCGTGCTTATTAAGCTGGCAGGTGCGGCAATCGTCGTGCTTGTGGGATTTTTCCTCACGAACTGGCTTATCAAGCTCATGCAGAAAAGCAAGCTTTTTGGCAAAATTGACAAGAGCGTTGCAAGCTTCTTAGTAAGCGTTTCCAACATCGGACTTAAAATGGTCGTTGTTATAACGGCGGCTTCTATTCTCGGTGTACCGCTTACAGCCATAATCACCGTTTTCGGTACGGTGGGTGTTGCCATCGGTCTTGCTCTTCAGGGAAGCCTTTCCCATTTGGCGGGCGGCGTGGTCATCCTTCTTTTCAGACCCTTTAAGGTCGGAGATTTTATTGATACCCACAGCGACAGCGGTACGGTAGAATCCATAAATATTTTTTACACCAAGCTTATAACACCTGACAACAGAGAGATACTCGTTCCCAACGGCCAGCTTTCCAACGCTTGCGTTATCAACTATTCCAACAGAGAGCAGCGCAGAGTTGATCTTGAGTTTTCCGCAAGCTACAGCTCCGACATTGACACCGTTTGCAAGGTGATGCTTGAGACGGCAAACGCCCACGGACTGGTTCTCAAGGATCCTGCTCCCTTTGCACGTCTTATCAGACAAGAGGACAGCGCGCTTATTTTCGTGCTTCGCGTTTGGTGCAATTCCGCAGACTATTGGACTGTAAGCTTTGACATGAACGAGCAGATGAAAAAGGCATTCGATAAGGCGGGAATTGAAATTCCGTTTCCACAGCTCGATGTTCATACTAAATAAAAAATAAAGGTCAAAAAGGGCTGAAAATAGTCTTTTTACATAAAAAAACGTGTAAAAATGGCTTTTCAGCCCCACTTTTTTAAAAAAAGCTTGCATTTATTGAAAAGCTATGTTAAAATATTTTATCATATTATTTTGGGAGGTTTTTCCATGAATGCAGTTTTAGAAAACATCTTTTCACGGAGAAGCACAAGAAAATTTTTAAAAAAGGAAATTTCAAAGCAGGATCTTAAAACGCTCGTTGACTGCGCAAGATTTGCACCCAGCGCCATGAACAGACAGCTTTGCAAATTTACAGTCTTACAAAATAAGGACATGATGAAAAAGCTGGCTGACGCTATCGGCAAACAGCTCGGCAGAGAGGGCTACGATTTTTACTGTCCCGATGCGCTTATCCTCGTTTCAAACGAACGTACAAATGCCCACGCTGTTGAGGATTGTGCCTGCGCCCTTGAAAATATTTTCCTCGGCGCTCATTCCATGGGCATCGGCTCCGTCTGGATAAATCAGCTCAAGGGCATTTGCGACGAGCCTGAAATAAGGGCTGTTCTTAACGAGCTGAAGCTCCCTGCGGAGCATCTCGTTTGGGGTATTGCGGCTTTGGGATATACTGATGCACCGTCACAAAACGGCGCTGTCAAGCGCGAGGATTGCGTGGAATACATCTTATGAAAAAAATAATTGCCATTATTTGCGCCTTTGCCTTGACAGTCACATCCTTTGCGGCTTTTGCGCAGACAGAGGGACATTGGGCGGAGGAAACTCTTGAAAATTGGATGGCACAGGGACTTATTTCAGGCTATGCCGACGGCTCTGTGATGCCCGACAGAGAGGTTACGAGGGCGGAGTTTGCAAAGCTCCTTTACGGTGCACTCTTGAAAAACGGCTATATCGAAGAAAATGAAGGTGAATCACCCTTTTCCGACGTTACGAGCGCGGATTGGTTTTTTGCGCCCGTTTGCGCCCTTTACCAAAACAGGATAATGACGGGCACGACGGCGCAGACCTTTGAGCCGAGCGGAAAAATGACGCGCGAGGCGGCGGCGACGGCTATCGCAAGAGCCATCGGTGCGGAGGAGCATTTTTCAAATAAGGTATCGGAATATTCCGACGCGGACGACGTGGCATCCTATGCCGAACCGTACGTTGCGGCGCTTACCGAGCGCGGAATAATGACGGGCTACGGTCAGAACGCATCGCTGATGCCGAAAAAGACAATAACGCGTGCGGAGGCAGTAACACTTATCGACCGCGCCCTGCGCTTTGCGGACAAAAATATGCGTCCGAATATGACGGCGAATTTTGTAGACCCGTTTAAGTTTGAAAACTATTCGGATCAGCGCCTTTCCATGCACTTTGACAGCCTTAAGGAAGCGGGCATGACGGATATCGTCATCGATTGGTGCTGTGTCACGACGCTTGGCACGGTGATAGAGGATCACACAGGTGAAAACGGCGCTGTGGAGCTTATTTTGAAGCAGGCACAGCAGCATGGTATGCGTGTATACGTCGGGCTTAACTTTTCTGAGGAATGGTGGAGTCAAAGTGAAGATGAAACGTGGCGCAGCGAACAGCTTGAAATAGCACGAGAGCAGGCGCGAAAGCTTTACGAGGCTTACGGTGAAAAATACAGCGACGCTTTTTACGGCTGGTTTTTCCCGTGGACGGTATATGCGGGCGGCGACATGAGCGATTGGGCAGGAGAATTCATAGGGGATTACAAGGCTATGCTTGAAAATACGGGAAAGCCGATGATGGTTTCCGCCGTGCTTACGGGCAGTGAGCACGCTGTGCGCGATTGGAAAAAGATATTGGAAAAATCGGCGCTTGACGAAAACGACGTGATTTGCCTTCGGGATCTGCAGGGCGAGCGTATAAACGAGATGGGCGGACTTATTGCCGCAGTATACGAGGCGGCACAGCAAACGGGCTGTTCGAAGCTTTGGGCGGTAATATCACTTTGCGACGGTGAAACGCCGAACACTCTTGCCCTTTCATCGGTAATACGCAGTATGCGCATTGCCGCACCTTACGTTGATAAAATAGGTGGTGACTCCTATTCGGCGCATTTTTGCCCCGATATGAAGCGCACACAGGAGCACCACGAGCAATATTTGAGCTACCTTAATGGTGGCGATAAAGGAGAATAAAAATGTTTGAGAACATACCCTTTGTTCTTGACGGCTCAACGGGATATATGCTGTCCGAGCGCGGATTGCCGTCGGACGTGTCAACGGAGCTTTGGATAAAGGAAAACCCCGAAAAGCTTATTGAGCTTCAGCGGGAATATATCGCGGCGGGCTCAAACGCCGTATACGCACCGACCTTCGGCGCAAACAGACCCACACTTGAGCGCCACGGCTACAGCGGCGATGTGGCGCAGATAAATAAGGAGCTTGTCGCCATATCGCGCAAGGCGGTACAGGGAAGCGACACTCTCGTTGCAGGTGATATGTCACCTACGGGGCTTTTGCTTGAGCCCTTCGGCGATACATCCTTGGAGCAGGCGATAGAAATATACAAGGAGCAGGCAGTGGCACTTGAGCAGGCAGGCGTTGACTTTTTCGTCGTGGAAACCATGATAAGCTTGCCCGAAGCACGCGCCGCCGTAATTGCCATAAGAGAAGTGTCCAAAAAGCCCATACTTGCCACCATGACCTGCGATTCCAAGGGCAGAACTATGTCGGGCAACGATGCTCCTGCCTGCGTTGCGGCGCTTGAAGCTGTCGGTATAACAGCCTTCGGTCTCAACTGCTCAACGGGCCCTGAGGATATGGTAGCAACTATTGCCCGTGTGGCTGAATTTACCGATCTACCTTTGGCTGTAAAGCCAAATGCAGGCGTTCCCCACGTGGACGGCGAGGGTAAAACTGTTTTTGACGTTGCACCGAAGCAGTTTGCAAGCTGCGCTGAGGCATTTTACGATGCAGGCGTTCGAATTTTCGGCGGATGCTGCGGAACGGGTCCAGAGCATATTGCGGCGCTTACGGCGGAGCTTAAAAAGTGCGCAAAAAAGGAAGCGGAAAAGGCTGATATGGACGGACAGATCTTGCTTTCCTGCGAAAAGAGCGCATTCGTTATGTCGGACGACGTGCAGATACCGCCGTCGGTGGATTGTGACGACGATATCGTCGACGTTATAATGGATTTCGAGGACGAAATACTGCATATAAATATTACGGACGGCGATAGCGTTGCGGCGTTTGCGGAAAATGCTTATGCTCTTGATGCGCCGCTGGCTGTAACGGCTGAAAATGAGGAGCTTTTGGAAGCATTTGCGCGCATATACTGCGGAGTGTTTTTACTTGTGGAATGCGCAGGCGACGAGGCGAAAATAGCCGAGCTTAAGAAAAAATACGGTTTTAAAACGATATGAAAAAGGTTATAATCGTTGGCGCAGGCGCGGCAGGCATGATGGCGGCAATATCCGCCGCATGGAACGGCGCCGACGTCACAGTAATTGAAAGAAATAAGATCACCGGCAAAAAGCTGCTTATAACGGGCAAGGGCAGATGCAACGTGACGAATAATTGCGACGTGAACGAGCTTGTACGCAACGTGCCCGAAGGCGGCAGGTTTTTGTACAGCGCATTTTCTCGCTTTTCCTCCGAGGATACAATGGCGTTTTTTGAGCAAATGGGCGTTGAGCTGAAAACGGAGCGGGGAAACCGCGTGTTTCCCGTGTCGGACAGATCTGCCGATATAGTGAACGCCTTGCGAAAAGGAATGCAGGATGCAGGTGTAAAGCTCGTTACGGCGCGTGTAAAAAGCCTTGCCGTGAGTGACGGCGAGGTAAAGGGCGTTATTTTAGAGGATGGCGAGCAAATTTACGGCGACGCTGTCATAATCGCCACGGGCGGTATGTCCTATCAGGCGACGGGCTCAACGGGCGACGGATATGAGCTTGCACGCTCCGTCGGTCACAGCATTTCCGAGCCGAAGCCCTCACTTATTCCCCTTGAAACAAGGGGAAAGACGGCGAGAGACCTTTGCGGACTTTCCCTGCGCAATATCGCTATTGCAGTTTTCGATAAAGAGAAAAACGAAAAGATATATACTGATTTCGGTGAGCTTTTGTTTACGCATTTCGGACTGTCCGGCCCCGTCATACTGAGCGCGTCGGCGCACATGAGGGATTTTGAGCCTGACAGATACGAGGTGTCCATCGACCTTAAGCCTGCTTTGGACGAGGCTACGCTTGACGCACGGGTCTTGCGCGACTTTTCCGCCGTGCAAAACCGTGATTTTATAAATTCCTTGGGCGAGCTTTTGCCAAAACGTATGATAACTGCCGTAGCTAAGGCGTCGGGCATCCCCTTTGAAACGAAGGTACACGATATAACCCGCGCGCAAAGACAGCAGCTTTGCGCAGTGCTCAAGGATTTCCGCCTTACCGTGTCGGCCATGCGCCCCATCGATGAGGCGATCGTCACGTCGGGCGGAGTTACTCTCAATGAAATAGATCCGAAGACCATGAGCTCCAAGCTTGCAACGGGACTTTATTTTGCCGGCGAGGTAATAAATGCCGATGCTTATACGGGTGGATTTAATTTGCAGATAGCCTTTGCAACGGGCCATGCGGCAGGAGAAGCGGCGGCGCAATAAGTGACGGAGGCAAAGATGCTTGAAATCCTTTATGAAGATAAAAATATGATAGCTTGCGTCAAAAGCTGCGGAATATCGTCACAGCGCGATGAAAAAAGCGGCTACGATATGCTGACGGTGCTTGACGGCTATTTCAAGGAAAATAACGATAAAAGCACGGCATACCCCGTGCAT
Organism: Oscillospiraceae bacterium; assembly: GCA_015067075.1. Taxonomy (GTDB): domain Bacteria; phylum Bacillota; class Clostridia; order Oscillospirales; family SIG530; genus SIG530. The sequence goes on along the minus strand of SVND01000047.1, from coordinate 3,931 downwards.
CGCCTTGACAGCGCAGTGGGCGGTGTGATGGTCTATGCGAAAAACAAAGCGTTTGCGGCACGGCTGTCGGAGCTGATCGCCAAAACGTCGGGCGATGAGCAAAAAATGCAGGGCGAGGAATGCTTTGCCAAGGAGTATCTTGCTGTGATACACGGCGTGCCGACGGAGAAAAGCGGTGTGCTTTGCGACCTGCTTTACCACGATAAGCGGCGCAACAAGACCTTCGTCGTTGACAGGGAGCGCAAGGGCGTTAAAAAAGCACTTTTGTATTACGAAACGCTGGGGACACAGGGCGATACGTCCCTTGTGCACGTGCGTCTTATAACGGGCAGAACTCATCAGATCCGCGTGCAATTTGCGTCGCGCAAAATGCCCCTTGTGGGCGACGGACGGTACGGCGCGCGTGACAACGTCAAGGAAATGGGGCTTTGGTCGTACAAAATAACGCTGGCGCTTCGAGGACAAAAAAGGCAGGAGTTTTCAAAGCTTCCCCGTGGTGAGATATGGTCGCAATTTGCTCAGGCGGAAATTTTTTCGGGAAAAATTGTTGACAAAGCCGAAAAGGTATGATAAAATAAAATACACATAGGGGAGTAGTCTGTAACTTTTGCAGTTACCGTCCGATCAACACCGTGGGTGATAGCCCTGGTCGGACTATGGTTTTCCGAAGACAAGACTTATGTATGGATGAAAAAATCTGTACATAAGTCTTTTTTATTAAATTTAAAGGGAGCGTAACAAATGAAATTTTACCTTGAGGACAAGGAAACGGTACTTTCCAAGCTGAAAGCACCACAGGACGGCTTGTCAAAGTCGGAAGCACAGCAGCGACTTGAAGCTAACGGAAAAAACAAGCTTGCGGAGGCGAAAAAAACGAGCCTTCTCATGCGTTTTCTCGATCAGCTTAAAAATCCTATGATAATCGTTTTGCTTGCCGCCGCACTTGTATCGGCTGTTACTGCTGTAATGGCTAACGAGTCGCTGACTGACGTTTTTATTATCCTTGCCGTTGTTATACTTAACGCTGTTTTGGGCGTTATTCAGGAGAGCAAGGCGGAAAAAGCAATTGAAGCCCTTGCGCAAATGAGCGCCGCAACCTCCAAGGTATACCGCGACGGTCAGCTTTGCCATGTAAAAAGCGAGGATCTTGTTGTCGGCGACGTTATCGCTCTTGAAGCGGGCGATGCCGTACCTGCCGACGCGCGTATTATTGAAGCGGCGAGCCTTAAATCTGAGGAAGCCGCCCTTACAGGTGAATCCGTGCCCTCCGACAAGATAACGGATGCTCTTACGGCAGGCGCAAACGGCGACGTACCCTTGGGCGACAGAAAAAATATGCTGTATATGGGAAGCACCATCGTTTACGGCAGAGCACGCGCAGTTATAACGGCGACAGGTATGGAAACTGAAATGGGCAAGATAGCTGACGCTATTACAAAGGCGGAAAGCAGCGAAACACCTTTACAGAAAAAGCTGTCATCTCTCAGCAAAACGCTTACGGTGCTTGTTTTGGCAATATGCGTTTTCATGTTCGGCTTTTCCATCATCCGTTCAGGCAGCTTTGACGGTAAAACGATACTCGACACGTTTATGATAGCCGTCAGTTTGGCTGTTGCGGCTATTCCCGAAGGCCTTGCGGCAGTTGTTACTATCGTTCTTTCCATGGGCGTTACGAAAATGTCAAAGCGCAACGCCGTTATAAGAAAGCTTACTGCCGTTGAAACTCTCGGCTGTACGCAGATAATCTGCTCCGACAAGACGGGTACTTTAACTCAGAACAAGATGACGGTCGTTGACCATTTCGGCGAAAAGGAAGCAGTTGCCGTTGCTATGGCATCGTGCAGTGACGCCGTACCTGATGAAAGCGGCGACGCTGTCGGTGAGCCGACGGAATGCGCCCTCGTCAATTTTGCCACGTCCATCGGTATCGACAAGAAAAAGCTTGATGCGGAAAATCCCAGAATAGGTGAAGCTCCTTTTGATTCCATGCGCAAAATGATGTCCACCGTTCACGCAGATAAGGAAAGCGGCAAGTTTATTCAGTACACAAAGGGTGCGCCAGACGAGCTTCTTAAATGCTGTAAATACGCCATGCAGGACGGCAAGGCAGTGGAGCTTACGGACGAGATACGCCAGCGTATTCTTACCCAAAACAAGCTTTACGCTGACAGAGCGCTCCGCGTTCTTGCCGCGGCATTCCGCGGATATAACGAAGCGCCGACTGATTTTACACCTGCGGCTTTGGAAAATGAGCTTGTATTTATCGGTCTTTGCGGCATGATCGACCCTGTTCGTCCCGAGGTCGTTGACGCCATACGCCAATGCAACAGCGCAGGTATACGCCCCATTATGATAACGGGCGACCATAAGGATACGGCGACAGCTATAGCCAAGGAGCTTGGCATACTTAAGGATGGCTATGAAGCCATAACGGGTGCTGACGTTGAAGCAATGAGCGACGACGAGCTTTATGCAAATATTGAAAAATACTCCGTTTATGCCCGCGTTCAGCCTGAGCATAAAACGAGAATCGTTACTGCGTGGAAAAAGCACGACATGGTAACAGCCATGACAGGCGACGGTGTAAACGATGCGCCGTCCATTAAGAGCGCTGACATCGGTATCGGCATGGGTATAACGGGCACGGACGTTACGAAAAACGTTGCAGATATGGTTCTTGCCGACGACAATTTTGCAACTATCGTATCGGCTGTCGAGGAAGGCAGACGTATTTACGACAACATAAGAAAAGCCATCCAATTCCTTTTGTCCTCCAATCTCAGCGAGGTCATAAGCATTTTCATTGCAACTGTTTTCGGCTTCACTATTCTTCGTCCCGTTCACGTTCTTTGGATAAACCTTATTACAGACTCACTTCCTGCTCTTGCTCTCGGTATGGAGCCCAGCGAGGATGATATAATGAACCGCAAGCCGCGCAATACAAAGGACGGTATCTTCTCTGACGGTCTCGGCTTTGCCGTTTTGTATCAGGGCTTGTTCGTTTCCATACTTACGGTGCTGTCCTACTTTGTCGGCGGATATTTTGAGCATGGCGCATGGAGCTTTGCTCAGAGCAATATGGGTATTACCATGGCGTTTATCACAATGTCCATGGCGGAGATATTCCATTCCTATAATATGCGCGCAAAGCATACTATTTTCAACATTAAATCCCATAATATTTATCTTTTCGGCGCGATGGCATTGTCCTTCGTTTTGACAACGCTCGTTGTATTCGTACCCTTCATGAGAAGCATTTTCTCACTTGAAGCGATAACCTTCATTGAGTATCTGATAGCGATGGGTCTTGCTTTGGCGATAATTCCCCTTGTGGAGATAGTAAAGCTTATAACAGGCTTGCTGGTAAAGAAAAAGTAAAAAAGTCAGGGTGCACAAACGCACCCTGATTTTTGTTTGCAACGGAGAAAAGAACGTAGCGTACAGTGGAAAATCACTACAAGGTTTATGGATACTTTATCAGTAAAAAAAGCTCCATGCGGAGCATTTATCCCCGACGCTCAACAAATAATGTGAAATGGAAGAAAATTTGCGCAGCGAATAAGGGGAGCACCAAAGCTTGCAGTAAAAAACAACAAAATAAACTTTAAAATTACATCAAAACCCACCGAGTATATCATACCCACGAAGCAAAAAGCGCTTTTTCATAAACGCGAGGTAAAAATTTTGAGCAGGTAAAATGATGAAAAAGTCGTTTTAATGGGAGAGATTTTTAAGAGAGGGAGAAATCGAAATCTCCCTCCCAAACGAATAATGAGCTTTTGCGCATTATTCGTTTTGAGCCTCTCTTTTGTCCATTTCTTCTGCGTAGAAGAAATGGACGTATAACACAATAAAAAAATATCAATGTAAAAAAGCTATCGTAGACACCTCATCCGTCAGCTAAAGCTGACACCTTCTCCTCAAGGGGAAG
>SVND01000046.1 GCA_015067075.1 Oscillospiraceae bacterium | reverse complement strand
AGTTGCATGGCTGGCAGGCCAATAAAAAGCGCACTTGTGCGCAGCCAGTATTATTAGGGCTATGCCCGAAAATGAAATACCACCCGCTATGCGGGTGGATTTTTATTGTAGCTATTTTTTCTCAATGTCCTTCATTATTTTTTCGTCAAGCTCCTCGGAAACATACAAATTTGAGTTTTTAACCATGTTTTCAACGTCTTTATTTGTGACAGGCTCGGCAAAGGAGTGCGTTTTTCCGTTGTTGGTTTGCAAAAGAGCTTTTTTTCTGAAAAGGAAGAATAAAGCTGCTGCTGAAAAAAGAAGGAGAATGGCGGCACAAGCGAAGAAAAAGGGAGAAGAACTGTTTTTCGGTAAAGCCTGCGAAAAAGGCGGCATAGGCGCTGTAAGGTTGGTGAAAGTAATATTGCCGTCTAAATATTCAATGCAAACGGCATCGCCGTATTTTTCTTTGATCTCTTTCAGCGCAGAGACAATTTCATCGCTGTTTCTGTCCTTTTCGCGAACCGTAAGCGTTACGTTGTTTTCGTACTGATAAACACCGCTTGCAATGATGCCGATACGCTTTTCAAGGTACGGTAAAAGCTCATCCTGCACTCGGCACAGATAATTGTAGGAGTAATGCTGATAGACAAAAGAAACGGTGAGATCGTTTTCCACAAGCTCGATTATTTCCAGTTTGCCTGCGTTACCTTCTTCCGTATTTTGCACGGCAAAGGTAAGGTTTTCTTCTCCGCCGTCCGTGGACCAGACGCCGCAGATATAGTCGGGCAGAGCGTCGTATCCGTTATAATATTCGCGGAAAAGCTCGCCTGCAGTATTGTAAGGCGCATCTGCAAAGCAAGTTATGGCGCTCGTTGCTATAAGAAAAAGGGATAGTATGAGTGCAAATGTTTTTTTCATAATAAAGCTCCTTTCAGCTCAATGAAGTTTTAAGTACGTTTATCGCCTTGCGATACCGTCGGTAAACGGCAGGAAGGGAAAGGCCGATTATCCTTGAAATATCGGCAAAGGAAAGCTCGGCGCTCAAACGAAGAGAAATTATTTCACGCTCGTCCCGAGAAAGAAGCGATATGGCTTTTTCAATGTCCAGCCTTGTGTCCACGGGGGCAATGCTGTCTTTCGCTTTAAGCGCCAGCTCGTCGATATTATCACATGGCTTTTTGCGAAGAGCGTCTATTGCCAAATTGCGCGCCATTTGAAAAATGTACGCTCTCGCATTTTTTACGCAGGCGTCGGGCGGTGAAACAAACAGCTTTACGAACACGTCGTGGGTTATATCCTCGGCAAGCTCCCGCGATGTAACGATGCGCAAGGCAACGGTGAAAACGGGCTGCTTCAGCTCGCTGTAAATACGAGAAAAAGCAAGTTTATCGCCTGTATTCATTTTTGAAAATAATTCGTTAAGCTCTGTTTTATCCATGCTCACGCCTCCCTTCATAAGCTATGACGATCGAAAAGTGCCTTTTTTTCGGAGTAAATAAAAAAATCCGCAGAAAAATATTCTGCGGATCGTTTAAAGCTTATTTTACCTCTTCCGTTGAGAAAATAATATCGGTTATTTCATAAGAAGCGTATTTATTTTCATCACTGCAAACGAAATTTGTTACGGTGAAAATGTTCTTTTCAGCTTCGTAACGAAGCGTTTTCGTTGTAACGATAGGTGTTTCGCCGTTCATACCGTCCTCGTAGACCTCGGTAAAGGTGACTACGTCGTGAGCAGTGGGCATACTGATGGATTTAATGTGACTGCCGTATGCTTTTCTGGATGCAAGGGAAACGAAAGAGCCTATCTCAAGCTCGTCGATGGTTGAGATTTCGTATGCGTTGGGAAGATCGTAATAACCGATCTCGGAGCAACAGCCGTAATCAATGGTGTCGATAAAATCGTCAGCAACGGAAACGTAAAGTCTTGTTTCAAACATCGCAACGCTGGAGCAGGGGCGTTTATCAACTACACGCCAAAGGAGAGATTCGGGAGAGTAAAGAATAGTACCGAAGTTGCCGACAGCGATGTTGGTGTTGCCGACGAGAGTATTCTGGAAAGGACCGTTGAAGAAATCGTTGCGAGCAAATTTTTCCTCTGACTCAACGGCTCCGTCTCTGTAAACGCGAAGGAAAAGATCTGTTCCGTCGTCAACGAGAGCAAGAACGGCATCGTCTAAAACGGAAAGGGGATGGAACGTCTTGCAGGGCGCTGTAAATACTTGAGTAATAGCGGCATCTGCAAAGGAAAGTTCGTTGTACGTTATAGTGCCGTCATTGATGAACCAATAATAAAGATTTTTATCCGTCATTTTAAGGTAAGAAGCACTTTGAGCCTCGAAAAGGAGCTGCTCGCTCTTTCCGTCCGTGCTCCAAACGGATTTTCCGTCGCTGAAATAAAAATAGTCTTCAGCGGAAAAGACGGTTATTGAGGTGATGGAAGGCTCATTTACGGATTTTTCTACAGATAAAATTTCACGGGCGGCGAGAGTTTCCTTGTCCATTACATAATAAACAGAAGGCTTTGTTTCAAAGCTTCGAGCGATGAGGAAGTTTTGAAACTCCTTATACTCGGAAACCTTTACTTCGGAAATGACCTCTGTACCGTCCTGAAGGGGATACATAAGCTCGCCCGTGCTCAATATGCGGTAAGCATCGGCAGGCGTCTGATCGCTCAAATCGGTCATCGGTACATCCGGCGGAGGCGTTGTGGGAATATTATTCGGCTCCTGATTACAGCCGCACATACAAAATGCAACAAGCATAATGCATATTGCTAAAACGGCAAATCTGATTTTTTGCATTGAAAATTCACTCCTAAAATTACAATTAAAAATAGTATACCACATTTTACGCTGTTTTTCAAGGGGAATATAGAAAAATATCAGAAAGCGGAGCAATGTAATCAAAAAAGTTGCGTAAGTGTAAAAATAATAGCACTAAAACGATGAAAAAGGTATTGACAATAATTGGTTTGTCATGTATAATATAAATAAAAGGTAAAGAAATATCTTTGAAGCTATTAGGAGGCGCGATGAAAAAAACATTGTTTATTCAAAGATTAAAGGTCAAACCGATGTAATAGCGCAGAGCACCAATGGGTGTCTTTGCGCTTTTTTGAAATTTAAAATATAAGGAGAGAACATAAGTATGAAAAAAATAGTAATAGTTTTATTATCAATTCTTCTTGTTTTTGCTATAAGCGGATGCAATACGGTATGCGGTGACGATTGCGAATGCAAAGTTCCGCGAGCTGATAACACACCGACGGAAGTACCTACGGTAACAGATGTGCCTGTAACGGAAACGCCGACACCAACGGAATTTGTTCTTCCGCCCATGTGGAATCAGCAGGAGAAAATAATTGAATATGAAGTGTACTGCAATGAGGGCGAAATCAGTTGCGAAAAAGCAATAACCGATGAAACGGAATATGTGTTCACGTTTTTGCATATGGCGGGAACTGTCGAAACGATGCCTGCAACAGGTATATACATGTGTGTACTGAACAAGGATAATACGCTGACGCTTTACGGCTCGGATTTTTCTATTAGACGTGATGCTCTTAAAACGGTAAATATGCGAGTACAGGATGATTATTTGAAGACTACATTTCCGTTTTATGAATGCTTTACTTTGAGCGTAAGGCTTCATAATGAAAAAGCAGAGGCAATAAGAAAAATGGTTGCTGATGCTACTGATTACTATAAAAAACTCTACGAGCAGCATGGAGAAAGTGTAAATGACCAACTTGGCATAAATGAAAACTTCGATTATTCATGTTATTTCCAACTTTCCGATGGCACAACAGTATATACTTCCCATTATACAGAGCATGAAAATGTTATAAACGAGCTTGCGGAAGAAATATGGGCGTGCTTTTGGAGGCACATAAAAATAAAACCCGAAACGGTAGAAAAAAGCTTTGAATTTTTTGAGTAAAGATTAATGTGTATTATGATGAAATGTGATGACTTTTTCAAATTAAAAAAAGATATTGAAAGCTATTTCAAGGGTGAATTTGAAAAGAAAAACTGGCTTGAGCAAGATAGGGAATTGATAAAAAGATGTGAAATCGAAAATGACATTTCCATGACTGATCTTGCGCTGTTAGAGCTGCTATCCGTAATCAATAACGACGATTCGGAAAAAGATGAGGGCGTTAAGGCGGTTGATACAATATTAAACGGTGATAAGAAAGCAAGGTTTTTGCGTGCGTTTTCTTTTCCTGATGTATGTGAAGATGCTGAAATTGTGGCTGTAAAAAAACACTTTGAAGCATATGGCGAAAAGAAAAAAGCTTCAAGTGAGATGGCAAAACAGCTTTCTGATTTTATCAATGCTGATTGCTCGCGGCCTACACTGAGAACGCATTTGCGTGTGAGGTTACAGCAGATGATAGATAATGGTTACTTTATTTTAGAAGATGGAATGGTTTTTGACGGTGGAAATTCACTTTTTACGACGTTTGATGAAAAACAGTATTTTTCGATAATCAAAAGGTATCTGGACTGCTATACCGATAAGAAATCGTTTTTAGTGGAAACGGTTTTTGAAGCGGGAAGTTTTCAAGTCGCGGCGATTATATAGCTTTATGAATAGGTTTTTGTAAATCAATAAAAGAGGTTGCTTTAAATGAAGCAACCTCTTTATGTATATGCGTTTTGGAATTACTGCTACTTTTATAAAGTCATTTCATATGCTGTGACGTTTTCGATGCGGCATTTGCAGTTTTGCAAGGCAAGCATTATTTTTCCCGTAGGCATTTTTTTGCAGGTATAGGTCTGAACGAGCATATCGTCGAAATAAAGCTCAAACATACCGTAACGAATAAGAAGTCTGAAAGAGTGGGGGACGAATGTATCAAGACCTGTCGGGCTTGCTACGCCTTTTGAAATCCTATCCTCTGCGATGAATGCGTTTGCTTCCCTGTCAAAGTTGCCGATGTAAATACTGCGGTTTTCCGTGTTTGCGCACTCGGCAAAAATTGCCGTACCGCTTTTCTCATCTTCCTCAATGTAAAAGCCTGCCATTGAGGGAAGCCAGCAGCCTGCACGGACTGCGCCGCGTGCGGGCCAAGGCTCGGCTGTCAGCGTACCCTCAATAACTGCGCCCTTCGTAACATCCACGTTTACAAGCTCGGAAAGCAGATGTTCGTCAACAAGCTGATATCCCTCGTGGGTTTTCGTTTCAAAAACACCGTCGTCAGCCTTGACGACGATCTTGCCCTTCAATGCATCGTTTCCGCTGTAATAGTGAAGGCGCATATGCCCGTCGTCGTCAACCTTTACGCTTCGCAAGGGTAAAAGCCAATTGAGGTTTTGCTCGCTGTCAAGCTCATACCACACGGTGTTGCTCAAAAGCAGCTCATCGCTGTCGTAGTTGCGGCAAAAGGCGGCAAGTGTCTGGACAAAAAGGTCTCCGCGTCTGCCGTTAAAGCCGCAAAGGCGAAGCGCCTGCTTGTCGGGCTTAAACGGGCCGTCCTCGTTATCGGCAGTGAAAACGTAACAGCTATAGGCGTAATTTCCGTCGAAGGGCGGGCAAATACCGCCCATAAGGTAATACTTATCGCCGATCTTTTCGCAACCGCCAACCTCCATCTCGCGAACGGGTTCAATACCGTCCCAATCTATTTGCGGAGGGGGACAGCTGTGCCAATGGATGCCGTCGTCGGAGCGCTGAATACCGATAAGGCTGTTATGTTCGGGTAAAGGCACGGCAACGGCATAGCCGATATAGCCGCCCTTTTCTGAGGGGATACAGTACATATGATCCCATCTTTCAGGCTGTTCGTACCACTTTTCGTCGGGTGTATTTGAGCCAACGTACGTCCAATTCAAAAGGTCGTCGGAAACGTAATAACGCAACGTGTCGTTGCCATGACCGGGAGCGTAGCTCATACTTCCGTGATTGAGAGAAAATTTGCCGTCCCTTGTGCGGAAAACAGTCATCTTCCAAACGGGATATTTTTCATCGGTGATGACGTCGCCCGTATCAGTCCAATGCACGCCGTCGTCAGAGATGGCAAGGCGTGTGGAAAAGGATTCGGGCTTTCCGTCAGCATAATACATAGTAAAGGCATAGAATTTTCCGCCGTATTTTACAACGCTGGGGTCCCATATCCTGCCATTTTCCGGTCTGTATAACATATGATCGCTCCTTATTTAAAAAGTGTGTCGAGCCATTTCAGGCAAAGCCATTTCCATTGCTCTGCACCCTCGTAACCGTCGCCGAGACCGATACCGTGAGGGCCTTTGGGGAAAATATGGAGCTCAAAGGGAATTTCATTTGCGCTGAGCGCTGCTGCAAACTGCAGAGAATTTTCAACAGGCACGCCGTCGTCGTTTGCTGTATGCCAAATAAAGCAGGGCGGAGTTTGCGCCGTTACGTTAAGCTCGCCCGAAAGGGCTTTGCGGCTGCCGATCGAATACTGAGAGCCAAGCAGGTTGTGGGCAGTACCCTCGTGAGTATAGGAAATGAGAGAGATTACGGCGTAGGACAAAACGGCGTAATCGGGACGACTTGAAAAGCGCTCAACTTCATCTGCACTGTCAGGTTTGCCACCGTCGAAAAGCGTTGCAGCCATGGAAGCGAGGTGACCGCCTGCAGAAAATCCGATAACGCCTATTCTATCGGGAGAAATACCGAACGTATCTGCATTTTTGCGAAGCCAGCGAATTGCGCGCTGTACATCGTTTAACTGCGTAGGATGGGTGCAGGGAGCGACTCTGTAATCAAGTAAAAATGCGGAGATGCCGTTTTTGCGGAAGAATTCGCAGACGAGCGCGCCCTCGTGATAAGCCTTGCCGCCGTAGCCGCCGCCGCGGCATACGATGATGGAGGTCTTCGTGCCTGTGGCGGGATATGCAAGAAGCTTTGGTATGCAATCGGACTTCGGGTCGATAACGTAATCGTCGGGATAGATTGCGTAGCCGTCAGCTTCAAAAGCTTTTTTCGTTGCGGCTTCAGCCTCGTACCATGCGTTTTTATCAATGCCCAGTGCGGAGTAGATGGCATTCCATCGGTCAAAATAAGAAAGACTGTTATAAACGGGAGTAAAGCCGAGTGAAAGATAAAGCTTTATTGCGAAAATGCGCTCGTCATCTGTGGTAAGCACTGCACCTTTAAAACCGTAAAGCTCGCGAGCGGCTGTTAAAGCTGCGACGACGACTGCTTTGCCAAGACCCTTGCCGCTGTGGGCTTTTTTGCAAGCGACAAAATGCAGGTAAGCTCTCGTCGGGTCGGGCTCACCATCGCGTGCTAAGCGTATACCTGCGCAGGCAACGGGTGTGCCGCTTTCGTCGCAGGCGAAAAATAAAGCACCTTCGCGAAATTCATTTTTCCATTCAAAGTCGGAATTGAAAGCTTCACTGCAAATATCTATCCACGATTGCTCGTCGCCTTTTTGAAAGGGACGCAGGGTGTATCCGCAGGGGAGAGACACGGGTGCAAAAACTAAATTATCCGTACTCATTATAAGCTGAGGCTTGTACATAAAAACACTCCTTTTACGCATGAAAAATCAGAATAAGAGCATATTTTTTGAAAAAAACTAAATATTTTTTGCCGAATTTGCAATTTGCTCTTGAAAAATTGTTGAATTTATTATATCATATATGTATATTGCCGTCAAGAAGCAAAGTTGGCAAAGGACGGCAAGTAACGCTGTTTTTGCGAAAGCGAAAGAAAGGGTTAAGATATGAGCAATAAAGATTATTCACGCGCGTTAGCGTTTGACTTCGGCGCTTCCAGCGGCAGAGCTATCGTCGGTACACTTAAGGACGGCAAGCTTACTTTGGACGAGGTGCATCGTTTTTCAAACGACCCCGTTACACTTGAAACGGGTATGTATTGGGATATTCTACGACTTTTTCATGAGATAAAGCAGGGAATTTTAAAATGCGTAAACTCTGATTTTTCCGATTTTGACAGCATCGGTATCGACACTTGGGGTGTTGACTATGCGCTTTTGGATGAAAAGGGACGTTTGCTTGCAAACCCGTTCCACTACCGTGATATGCGCAACAATCGCCTCACGGACGAGGATTTTAAGGGTGTAACAAGAGATGAAATATACAAAGCAACGGGCATTCAGTTTATTTGGTTCAATACAATGTTCCAGCTTATGGCTGACCTTAAGGAAGATCCCGAAAAGCTCGAAAGAGCAAAGACGCTTCTTTTGATTCCTGACTTTTTCAACTATTTGCTTACAGGTGAAAAGCGCATAGAGTATACCAATGCTTCCACTATGCAAATGTTTGACCCACAAAAGGGTGAATGGGCTTACGATATTCTTAAAAGACTTGGTATTCCTACCGATATCCTTCCCAAAATGATTGACGCAGGCGAAATGGTCGGCAAGCTTTCTCCCTCTATTTGCGAGGAGCTTGGAACAAAGGCCGTCGACGTTGTAGCTGTCGCATCTCATGACACAGGCTCCGCTGTTGCGGCTGTACCTGCGGATGATATGGAAAACGTGGTTTACATAAGCAGTGGTACATGGTCTCTTATGGGCATGGAAATGAAAAAGCCCTGCATCACGGAAAAGACACGCGAGCTTAACTTTACAAATGAAGGTGGCGTTGACAGAACGGTTCGCTTCCTTAAAAATATCATGGGTCTTTGGATAATTCAGGAGACTCGCCGTCAGTGGCAAAGAGAAGGCGACGACCTTTCCTTTGCACAGATCGAACAGCTTACCCGTGAGGCAACGCCCTTCAAATGCTTTATCGATCCTGACGATGAAAGCTTTGCAACACCCGGCAATATGCCGAAGCGCATCGTTGAATACTGCAAAAAGACAGGTCAGCCTGTTCCCGAAACAAAGGGCGAGATTGCTCGCTGCATAATGGAAAGCCTTGCAATGAAATACCGCATGACGCTTGAAGGCATCGAGGCTGTAACGGGCAAGCGCATTAACTGCATCAACGTTATCGGCGGCGGTGTGAAGGATAAGCTTCTTTGCAGCCTTACTGCAAGCGCAACAGGCAGACACGTAACTGCTGGCCCCGTTGAAGCAACGGCTATCGGCAATCTTGTCGTTCAGTTTATGGCGCAGGGTAAGATAGAGGACATAAAGCAGGCTCGCAAGATAATTTCCAACTCCTTCCCAACTGACGAGTATGAGCCTGAAAATGCGGCGGCATGGGATGAACAGTATAAACGCTTTACGGAAATTATAAAATAAACGGAGGATTTTAATATGGAAACATACGGCAAAAAGGTATGGTTTATTCCCGATGCATTCTACAATTCTCAGTGGAACGGTCAGGTAAGCCATGAGGCTGTTTGTGTGATCAACACAACAGATACAGATGCGAATATCAAGTTTACTTTTTTCTTTGAAGATGCTGATAAGCTTGAAGGATTTACATCTTTCTGCAAAGCGGGCAGAACACATCACATCCGCATGGACAGACTTCGCAACGAAAAGGGCGAGGGTATCGTGAAGGATAAGCCCTATGCAATAATGCTGGAAAGCGATGTTCCGCTTATTGCACAGTACAGCAGATTGGATACTTCTCAATCTGAAATGGCTCTCATGACGACCATTCCTTACTAATCGTTACTGAATTTTAACTGTACAAAAGCAATATAAAGTGATATAATAAAATCCGCAAGATAACTTGCGGATTTTATTGCTTGGTGAGTGAAAATGGATAAAGAAAAAAGAAAATTCGGGAAAATGGCTGTGGTGAAGGTCGCGGCAGTGGCTGTCGCGGCAGTTATTACTGTCGGAATGCTGCTGCTTTACGGTCCGTATGCGGCGGTGCGTGACTTGATAATAACATCAGCTATGACGACGATGAGCCATCAATGGATAGCGCAGATACTTTTCAGCGAGCAGGCGATTGAAAAAGCCATGCGCGATAATACCATAATCGAAATTGACGAAAAAACCGATACATCGCTTATAAACATACCTACTTCGGCGCCGACTCCGACTGATACACCGACTGCGACACCTGCGGCAACGCCTACACCTGCTCCAACAGCGGAGCCTGAAAATACGCCCACACCGACGTTTACACCGACACCGTCTCCCACACCCGTGGAAATTTATATACAAGGGCCTGTCGAGGAGCAGATATATGAGATAGTCGATATAAGCACGGCAAGCTACAGAGGATGGCTTGTGAAGGTTTTCGATCCGAGAAACGTCACGCTTGACGTAAGCAAGCGGCTTTTTAGTTACGGTGAAAAGGTAAGTAAAATATCTGCAAGAAACGGTGCGCTTGCGGCGGTGAATGCAAGCGGTTTTATGGATGAAAACGGAAAGGGTAACGGCGGTACACCGACGGGGCTCGTTATTAAAAACGGAGAAACGCTTGCTATCGACTTTGAAAACGATCCGTCCCACAGACATTCTGTTATCGGATTTGATGAAAATTCGGTGCTTATAGTGGGCAAATATTATACCCATGAGCTTGAAGCGTTAAAGCTAAGATGCGCCGTTGAATTTTCGCCGTTTCTTGTGATAAACGGCAAGCCCTGCATAACGCGAGGCAACGGCGGGTGGGGCGTTGGACCGCGCACGGCGATAGGGCAAACGGCAGACGGTACGGTGCTGTTCGTTATAATCGACGGCAGGTCTGTTACAAGCATCGGCGCAACCTTGCGCGAGGTGCAGGATATAATGATAGCCAACGGAGCTATAAACGCGTCAAATCTTGACGGCGGCTCGTCGTCGGTGCTGACGGTGAATCATAAGGTTATAAATACTCCGTCGGGCCCTGGCGGGGAAAGGTACGTGCCCAACGCTTTCCTTATAATGCCGAAGGAAAAAAGGGAAGAACGATGAAAAAGGTAATTATTATAGGATGCCCGGGGGCAGGAAAAAGCACGTTTGCGCGCAAACTGAGCGAGGCGACGGGACTGCCGCTGGTGCACCTTGATATGCTTTATTGGAATGAGGATAAGACTCATATCGACACAAGCGCTTTAATTGAAAAAGTGAGCAGGGTGATGGCAGAACGTGCGTGGATAATAGACGGAAACTATTTATCTACGCTGGAAATGCGGCTGCAATGTTGTGATACCGTTTTCTTCTTGGATATACCTGCGCAGGAATGCTTGCGAGGAATAGAGGAGCGCCGTGGAAAGGCGCGAGCCGATATGCCGTGGATAGAAAGTGAGACAGACGAGGAGCTTGTTGCATTTGTAAAAAGCTACAGTGTGGAGTCTAAACCGAAGGTAATGGCAATGCTCGAAAAGTATGAGGATAAACAGGTTTTTGTTTTTAAAACAAGACAAGAAGCAAGTGAGTTTTTAAAAAAGCTTGCTGTAGTAGGAGATAAAAAAGATTTATAATTTATCTGTCTTTATAGAATCGATATACCAATAAAAAACAAAATACACCATACTATAGCGGGCGCGAAGTTTTTGTTAGTTTTAATAGGTCTGATAAATAAGTACAAAGGTATAAAAATCAAACCAAGAAACAGCCATTTTCTCATGTGATAACCTGAATTCTCTAAATACTTTGTGTCCAAAGTTAAGAATAGACAATTTAAAACAAGAACTAAAATGTCTATAAGATTGATAGATGAATCTCTTATGTTAAATAAAAAATAAAGAATATACATTATCACTAACGGTATTGTTGCTAAACACCATATCCATTTGTCGTTTAGAAGCTTTTTTGACACTGGGGGGACAGTCATTACTAAAAATGTTTGCAAGCTTGTTTCGCTTGCCTTTTTCCATTCATCAAGTCCTTGATGCCAAACGAGCGAATCGGCAAATATTTTTCCTGATGTAATTGCTTCTTTCATTTCTTCGAAAGAAAGAGGACCGACTCTCTTTTTGTCATCATAATAAAACCATTGACAATCTTGAATATTCTCAAATTCTGTTTTTTTTGCACCGCATTTATCGCAAAAATGACTTTCGTCTGAACAAGTATTACCGCATTTACAATTCCACATAAAGAAAAACTCCTTTCAAAATAAAAAAAGTGCGTTAACCGAAGTCAACGCACAAAAAACGCAGACTCCGATAGTCGCCAAACTAACTTTACGTGAAATGGTGTAAAACACACTTACATAAATGGAATCTGCATTTTTATCAAATTCAATATGTAAGTATGACGAAAAAAGGTATAATACACCTGTAATTACACCGATTTTTCACAAAATTAAGTTAGTTTGGCGAAGCTATTATAACATATATTTTACGCATTTTCAAGTGCTAATACGAACTTTATAAAAAAATATAAAATAATTAAAAAAAGTGCTTGACAAACGGAGCGTTTTGAGGTATAATATAACCCGTGCTGTGAAACAGCATTGATACGCGAGAGTGGCGGAATCGGCAGACGCGCACGTTTGAGGGGCGTGTGGGTGACCGTATGGGTTCAAGTCCCATCTCTCGCACCAAAAAATCCAAGCCAATTGGCTTGGATTTTTTTATCCATTGCGAAAGCAATGGTATATCATCACGCGATAGCGTGTATCTCACCACCGAAGGTGTATATCATCAGCTGTAGGCTGTATTCTGCTTTCGCAATGATGATATACAAAGCTTTCTGCTTTGATGATATGCAATGCTTCGCATTGATGATATACACGCCTTCGGCGTGATTTTTTGTGACAGTTAAAATCATAAGCAAAAGAAAAAAGTCCAAGTCGTTTGACCTGGACTTTTAATGTTATTATTCTTTTTCAAGAGCAAGAGTTCTTGTTGTGATGTCGCAAACCTCAGCAGGTCCGTAGTACTGGATAGCACCGGGATATACATAGGAGGTCTCTACAGCCCAAGTAGCTCTGTTTGCTTCGAAGAACTTGAACGGCTTGCCGTCAAGCTCGACGAGAGCCTTCTTGATAACGGGCTTATCTTCGCCGTGTCTTCTTTCAATGTTCATCATCTTTGTGATGGGCATACCGCCTGCGATCCATTCGGAAGCGGGCTTGGAAAGGTTGGATATTTTGGAAAGATAGCCGTTGTAGCCATACTGGATAAGCATAAATGCATTGTAGCCGAGAGAGTAGCAGTAGTCAGCGTCGAAGTTGGAGGGGAATGCACATCTGCCTTCGTAGCCAAGGAAGTGATGGAGCGGGGAGAATTTGCCCTTGTATGTGCCTTCCTTCTTTCTTGCGGCAAGCTTGTCTGCAACGAGAGCGGAGAAGAGCTTTTCAGATTCGATAAGGGAAACCTGAACGTTACCGTGAGGATCTCTTTCAAGGAATAACTGCTGCTGGATGCTCTGCGGAAGAATGGAGAATACATCCATGGAAGCCTTTGTCAAGCCTTTTTCAATGAATGCATACTTTTCAGCCCATGTAGCAAGAGCGTTGAAAGCATCAGCCTTGCTTCCTGCGAGAAGCTCGTTGATCTCGGAAATCAAAACGGAAAATTCGGGAACAAATTCAACGACGCCTTCGGGAATAATAGCAACACCGAAGTTCATGCCCTTTGCGGCTCTGTCTGCAACGGAGTCAGCGATGTAATCGGCGATCTGAGAAAGAGACATTTTCTTTGCGGAAACTTCCTCAGAGATGAGGCAGAGGTTAGGCTGAGTCTGAAGCGCGCATTCCAAAGCAACGTGAGAAGCGGAGCGGCCCATGACTTTTACAAAGTGCCAATATTTCTTAGCGGAGTTTGCATCTCTTCCAATGTTACCGATAAGCTCGCTGTAAGTCTTTGTAGCTGTGTCAAAGCCGAAGGAGCATTCGATATCTTCGTTCTTAAGGTCGCCGTCGATAGTCTTGGGGCAACCGATTACCTGTACGCCTGTGTTTTTAGCGGCAAAGTATTCAGCCAAAACAGCAGCGTTTGTGTTGGAGTCGTCACCGCCGATGATAACGATAGCTGTTATACCGTGCTTTTTGCAAACTTCTGCAACGATAGCGAACTGTTCTTTTGTTTCAAGCTTTGTTCTGCCGGAGCCGATGATGTCAAAGCCGCCTGTATTTCTGTACTGATCGATATATTCATCGTCAAAAATGATGTAATTGTCTTCGATGAGTCCGATAGGACCGTTCTTAAATCCGTAAAGTACGTTTTCGGGATTTGTGGATTTTAAAGCGTCGTATAAACCGCAGATAACATTGTGTCCACCGGGAGCCTGTCCGCCGGAAAGGATAACGCCTACGACCTGCTTTTTAGCAGTAGAGGTGTTTTGACCTTTTTTGAAAGTGATCTCTTTTTTGCCGTAAGTGTTGGGGAAGAGCGCCTGAATCTTTTCGCAATCTGCAACGCTCTTTGTTTCTGCGCCTTCAGAAACGCTGATTTCAGCAATGCCGCCTCTGAGCATCAAAGGAAGCTTAGGCTTGTATTCATATCTGGCTTTTTGTAATGGTGAAATTTTCATAATCCTTCTCCTTTTTTATGCATATGCTATATATTATAGTACATTTTAACCGAAAAGTAAAGAGCAATATTTAAAAACCTAAAAAAATTAAAATAATTTGAAAAAAGTGCTTGACAAACGAAAAAAATTGAGATATAATATTGCCCGTGCTGTGAAACAGCATTGATACGCGAGAGTGGCGGAATCGGCAGACGCGCACGTTTGAGGGGCGTGTGGGTGACCGTATGGGTTCAAGTCCCATCTCTCGCACCAAAGAAACGGCAGGTTTTGACCTGTCGTTTTTTTATCTGTTGCGAAAACGCTTGTGATTTATTACAGATTCCTTTTTTAAAAAAATCTTCATTTTCTGAAAATAATGCTTGACAAAGCGATGGATTTATGGTATAGTATTTAAGCCGCAAAACTTGCGGGCCTTTAGCTCAGTTGGTCAGAGCTACCGGCTCATAACCGGTTGGTCCGGGGTTCGAGTCCCTGAAGGCCCACCAGATAACAGCTTTTCGCGTTTCTTTATCAAATGCGAGAAGCTGTTATATTTTTTGCAAAAGGAGAAGGACATGAAAAAGAAGGTGCTTTATACAGAGCTGGCATATGTTTTGGGAATGGTGTTGTTAGCATTCGGAGCAGCGTTTATGACGATATCTGATTTTGGTGTATCGATGATCGTTGCGCCTGCGTATTTAGTTCATTTAAAAGTGTCTGAATTTTTGCCGTTTTTCAGCTTCGGCATGGCGGAATATACCTTACAGGCTGTGCTTTTGTTTGTAATGATGCTGGTCGTTCGCAAAGCAAAGGTGTCCTATTTTTTCTCCATAGTAACTGCGGTGCTGTACGGCTTTATCTTGGACGGGGCGATAGCAGTTGTGTCGCTTTTACCTGTAAATACGGCGCTCAGGGTAGTTTTTTACATAGTAGGTCTGCTTCTTTCGTCCATGGGTGTTTCGTTCTTTTTCCATACATATATCGCGCCCGAGGTTTACGAGCTTTTTGTCAAAGAGGTATCGGTGAAATTTGAAATTGACATAAGCAAGGTTAAAACTGTGTATGATTGCGCAAGCTGTGTTATAAGTATTTTGCTTTCATTTGCATTTTTTGGGCTTTGGAGCTTTGAGGGTGTAAAGCTTGGAACGGTTATTTGTGCGCTGCTAAATGGTACTTTAATTGGAGTTTGGAATAAAGCTTATGAAAATATATGGGATTTTAAAGATAGATTTGACATTAAATTTTTGAAATAAAAGCTGTTTTCGACAAAATAAAATGAGAAAAAATTAAAAATGACGAAAAAACCACTTGACAAACGGATAAAAATATCGTATACTATATAAGCAACTTAGGTAACAGCTTGCCATTCGACGCCGGAGTGGCGGAATTGGCAGACGCCCGGGACTTAAAATCCCGTGGGACTTAAATCCCGTACCGGTTCGAGCCCGGTCTCCGGCACCAACTGTTACTTATAGTAAGTTAATATCGCGGAGTAGAGCAGTCTGGTAGCTCGCCGGGCTCATAACCCGAAGGTCGTAGGTTCAAGTCCTGCCTCCGCAACCAAAAAAATTCCTCGGATTTGTTCCGAGGATATTTTTTTACCTCTTCACTTTTCACTCTTCACTCTTCACTTTTCTCCCTCCGTCGAGGAATTTTTTTGGAGGTAATAAGTAATAGTGAATAGTGAAAAGGTATCAGATGTAGCTTTTTGCCAAGGCAAAAAGCATTTTTTATTATAATCGGGTGAAAAAGGTTTTAAGTCCTGCATCTTTTTCGGCA